>JAGCZK010000091.1 GCA_017960065.1 Paludibacteraceae bacterium | reverse complement strand
GGGCGACACGCTGTTTGTCTATGGCGACAAGCTGTTTTACGACGGCAACACCAAGTTGGCCCGCCTGCGCCAGAACGTCAAGATGGAAAACAGCCAGATGACCCTCTACACCGACTCGCTCAACTACGACCGGGTGGCCGAGGTGGGCTACTACTTTAACGGAGGCCGCATTGTCGATGCCGAAAACACCCTCACATCGGTGCGTGGACGTTATTTCTCGGCGACGCAGACGGCCGTGTTCCGCCACGATGTCGTGCTCAAGAACCCCAAGTTCATCCTGCACTCCGACACGCTCAACTACACCACTTCGACCCGCATTGCCTACATTTTGGGCCCCTCGGTTATCGATTACGAAGACAGCACGCACATTTATTCAGACCGTGGCTGGTACAACACCCGAAACGAAGACATGCAGCTGCTCGACCACTCGTACATCATCGACGAGCACGGCCGCCGCATTTCGGGCGACACGCTCAACTACGACCGCGCCCAAAACAAAGCCGAAGCGATTGGCCGGGTAGCGATGCGCGACTCGGCCCAACAGGCCATGATTACCGGCGAGTATGGCTGGCTCGACGAGGCGCGTCACTACGGATGGATGACCCAACGGGCCACGCTGATCGACTTTTCGAACCCCGACAGCCTGTTTATGACGGGCGACACCATCTTCTTTACCGACAAGGACAGCATCAAGGAAATCAAGGTCTATTACAACGTACAGAGCTGGCAGAACGATTTTCAGAGCATCTGCGACTCGATGTACTACTCGACCGGCGACTCCATCATGCGCTTGTACGGACAGCCGCTGGCCTGGAACGGCACAGCCCAAATCTCCGGCGAAGAGATGCGACTCTACACCCGTCAGGGCGAAATCTACCAAACGGAGGTCGAAGGCAACGCCTTCGTGTTCCGCCAGGAACTCGACAGCGCCTACAACCAGATTTCGGGCAAGCAGATTACGGGGTATATCGAAGACCGCCATCTGCGCAAAATCAAGGTCGATGGCAACGCCGTCTCGATGTACTGCGTCAGCGAAGACGGCGACAAGAACTGGGCCCTCAGCGACACCTCGCAATACATCGGCATCAACCGTTCGGAAAGTAGCGGCCTGGTCATCTACTTAGGACCCGACAACAAGCTCGAGCGCCTCATCCTCACGCCCGCCTCCAACGGCACCATGTACCAGCCCGAGCGCATCAGCGACCATAGCATCAGCCTGCTGAAGGGATTCCTCAACCAAGAGCAGTTGCGCCCTGTCAGCCGCGAAGACATCTACAACAAAAAAGACCGTGGCTCAGCAGAAACCACGGTCTCAAAATCCAGACGCAAAAAGCGTTAATTCAACGTCCCTTATTTTTGGGGTTGGAGTTCGTCGATCTTCCGAATGCTCGTTTCGATGGTCGATTGCGGCACTTCGTAGTTTTCCAAACCACCGTTGAGGTACTTGTCGTAGGCCATCATGTCAATCAGGCCGTGACCCGACAGGTTGAAAAGAATGACTTTCTCCTTGCCTTCTTCCTTGGCTTTCAGGGCCTCTTGGATGGCTACTGCAATGGCATGGGTCGATTCGGGTGCCGGGATGATGCCTTCGGATTGGGCAAACAGGATACCGGCCTTGAAGGTGTCGGTTTGCAGCACGTCGCGGGCCTCCACATAGCCGTCTTTGAGCAACTGGCTGATAATCGAGCCTGCACCGTGATAACGCAGACCGCCGGCGTGGATGCTGGCCGGTTCGAAATCGTGGCCCAGCGTGAACATCGGCAGCAACGGCGTGTACCCTTCGGTGTCGCCAAAGTCGTAGCGGAACTGTCCGCGGGTCAGTTTGGGGCAGGAGGCGGGTTCTGCAGCAATCAGACGGATATCCTTGCCCTCGGTGAGTTTGTGACGCAGGAAGGGCAGCGTGATACCGCCAAAGTTGGAGCCGCCGCCAAAGCAACCGATGATGGTGTCGGGATAGTCGCCCGTCATTTCCATCTGTTTTTCGGCTTCGAGACCGATAATCGTCTGGTGCAGCATGACGTGGTTGAGCACGCTGCCCAAGGTATAGCGGGTATCGTCGTCTTTCAGGGCTTCTTCGACCGCTTCCGAGATGGCCATGCCCAAGCTACCGGCCGTGCCGGGGAACTGTTGGCGCATCAAGCGGCCGATTTCGGTCGTGTCGCTCGGCGAAGCGAACACTTGGGCGCCGTAGGTTTGCATCACCGACTTGCGGTAGGGCTTCTGCTCGTAGCTTACACGCACCATATACACCTTCAAATCGAGGCCGAAGTGCTTGCAGGCCACACTCATGGCACTGCCCCATTGTCCGGCACCGGTTTCGGTGGTGATGTGCTTCACGCCTTCAATCTTGTTGAAATAGGCTTGCGGAATGGCCGAGTTCAGTTTGTGCGAGCCTACCGGGCTGACGCTTTCGTTCTTGAAATAAATCTTGGCCGGGGTGTCGAGGGCCTTTTCGAGACCCGACGCGCGTACCAGCGGGGTCGGACGGTAAATGCGGTACAGGTTGCGCACCTCATCCGGAATTTCAATCCAACGTTCGGTGGACATTTCCTGACGCACCAGCTCGCGGGCAAAAATCGGCGTCATGTCATCCATCGTTACCGGCTGCTTGGTCTTGGGGTGCAGGGGCGGCAGGGGTTTGTTGACCATGTCGGCCACTACGTTATACCACTGTTTGGGCATATCGTCTTCCGACAACATGATTTTCTTGGAAGTTTTCATATTTCGATTTTTTAGAAATTCGGTACGATATCAGACCGGGTCGTAGGCCCATTTGAGGTACATGCTTCCCCAAGTGAAACCGGCGCCGAACGAGGTCAGAATCATGGTGTCGCCTTTACGGAAACGCTGCTCGTACTCCCACAGGCAAAGCGGAATGGAGGCCGCCGAAGTGTTGCCGGTCGTTTCGATGTTCGACAGCAGTTTGCTCTCGGGCAACTGCAGGTTTTCGCCAATGGCACGGATAATGCGGCCGTTGGCCTGATGGGGCACAAACCAGTCGATGTCGTCGGTCGTCAGGTGCTGTTTTTCCATCATCTGACGGGTCACCGCCGACATTTCGGACACCGCACGCTTAAACACCGTCCGGCCGTCCTGATGCAAGAAGCAGTCGTTCCGGTCAAACAAGTCGGGGTCGGTTTGTTGCAGGGTGCCGCCCATCTTCCGGTAGAGGAATTTGCGTCCGCCTCCGTCCACATGCAAGATCGAATCGACCAGGCCGACGTCTTCGGTTGTCGGTTCGACCAGCACGGCCGCGGCTCCGTCGCCAAACAGCGGCGACGTCTGCGGGTCGGTGTAATCGACCACGGCGGTCAGTTTTTCGGAAGTGACGAAGATGATTTTTTTGTATTTGCCGGAGGCAATCATGCCTGCACAGGTTTCCAAGCCGAACAAGAACCCCGAGCAGGATGCCGACAAGTCGTAGGCAAAGGCATTCTTGAGGTTGAGGTAGTCGCACACGACCACCGCGTTGCACGGAAATCCGTAGGAGGGGGTAATGGTGGCGCAAATCAGCAGGTCGATCTCTTCGGGGCGGAGCGATTTCTTTTCCATCAGGTCTTTGACCGCTTTCGTCGCCATATAGGCCGAGCCCTTGCCGGGTTCGAGCACATGGCGTTTGCGTATGCCCATACGCGACCAAATCCACTCTTCGGTGGTGTTCGTCATTTGCGCCAGCTGGTAGTTGTCCAACTCAGTCGGGGGCAAGTAAGCGCCTATTCCTGTGATTGCAGCACGTATCATTTAACACATAAAACGCCCTAATCAGAATCTAATTAGGGCTATTTTATTTCTTTTGCTGATACAAAAAATTACTCTTTAACCGCTTTTTCAACGGCCAATTTACCACGGTAGTAACCGCACTCACCGCATACGGTGTGAGCCAAGTGCATGGCACCACAGTTGGGGCATACGCTCAAAGTGGGGGCAACGGCCTTGTCATGAGTTCTACGTTTCGCGGTTCTGGTTTTCGATTGTCTTCTTTTAGGATGTGCCATCTCTATTTAATTTAGTTATTATTGTCTTTCAATTGTTTCAGTTTCTCCCACCTGGGGTCGGTCTTCGGTTCTTCTTCGACAGCCTCCCCGCTCAGGTATTGCTCCATGGCCGGATCGCAACCGCCGTCTTCGTGTACGCAACGCATCGGCACGGCCAACGCAATCATTTCGTACAGGTACCAGTCGAAGTGCACCACAGCGTCTTCTTGGTCGATAACGACGAGTTCGTCCGAAAGTTCTTCGTAGGCCTCTCCGAGTTTGAATACCAGATGTTCCTCTTCATCGACCGGCAGGTCCATGGATTGCAAACAACGGTCGCACGGCACGGTTACGGTTCCTTTCACCGACAGGTCTGCCTCGAAGCGATCTCCCAAAGCGGCGATGCGCACCGTGGCGTCCAAGCGTCCGCTATGAATTTCGGCATCGGGCAAAGCCTGAAAAAACTGTTCGTCAAGCACCAAATGCAACGCGATAGGCTCGTCGCCAAGTTGTTGTAAATCAATATCGTATGCACTCAATTGCTTCATAACAGCGTCTTTTCTCGCCAAAAAGCGTGGCAAAGATAGTTATTTTATATCGAAAGTGAAAGTTTTTATGCACATTTTTCACTTAACATGCATATCAATTACTTATCCGCCAGGTTTCTGTTGTTGAGTCGTAATTTTATTTTTTTGTCCGAACTTTTTCTTTCCGATTGATTTCTTTCCAATTAATACGCTCTGGTTTTTTAGGATTATCACTATAGTTAATGGTTGAATCCAATCTTCCAAGCCAATCACTGTAAGTTACCTCAAACGTGTCGCGAAATCCATTCAGGTATACAACTTCTGCAGCTAATCCTTTATTGTGATATATGGAAATGACATAATTTGAAAAAGCCAGGTTCGAATCAAGCGTACATTTGAGATCAGAACGAAGGTAATAAACTGTTGGAATCTCCTCTTTTTTTTAAGTATCCGATGAAATTTTCTTCAACAAACAAATCTTCGGTAACAATTGCTTTTGGCTCTTTCTCAACATACACATAACGGGTCCACTTGAAGTTGAAAAAGACGACTAAAAGTGCAACCACAATTAGGACTGCGATCAATATCTTAATCGCTGGATTCTTTCTTGATAATTCGTTCTTGCGCATTGCCATCAGGAATATTGTTTTTATAGTTTTGTATAGCAAAAAGGATGATGATTGCCATGTACGGTAGGTACATATGGCCTACAAAGTAACTAAACTGTAAATTGAGATGTCCGGTTGTGATCTCGATGACAAATACAGCAAATGTGGCCATTGTCAATAAATACGCAACAGCTTCAATCAAAACACCTAACAACCGATTCCGTTGGTTGAGCCTCACAAAAGATTCCGCAGAAGACAGTAGTATTATGGAACCATACAAGGAAGGTAACGAATAAAAGAATATAAATGGCCACGAATTTAAATCCGGCTTGGCTGTTTCTGCTAGAATTTTATAGTCCTTT
>JAGCZK010000090.1 GCA_017960065.1 Paludibacteraceae bacterium | reverse complement strand
TGATGCCACGCGCGTGGTCCAGGACGAGAAGACCTATATCTTCTCGGCCCAGGTATGGTCCCCAGAGGAAACCTACGAGTTCAAGGTGAAGAAGTTTGTGCCGACCACCCGTCCGTTGCTTATCTATGAGTGCCATATCGGCATGGCGCAAAATCGTGAGGGCGTGGGCTCCTATGAGGAGTTCCGTGTCAATGTGCTGCCGCGCATCGTTGCCGACGGCTACAATGCCATCCAGATTATGGCGATTCAGGAGCATCCCTATTACGGTTCGTTCGGCTACCATGTATCGAGTTTCTATGCCGCCTCGTCGCGTTTCGGCACCCCCGAGGAGTTGAAACACCTCATTGATGATGCTCATGCTCAAGGCGTTGCCGTCATTATGGATATCGTCCACTCCCATGCAGTGAAGAACGAGGTTGAAGGCTTGGGCTGCTTTGACGGCACGGGCGACTTGTACTTCTACGGTGACGACAAGCGCGAGCACCCGGCTTGGGATTCGCTCTGCTTCAACTATGGCAAAAACGAAGTGATCCACTTCTTGCTGTCCAACTGCAAGTACTGGCTCGACGAATACCATTTCGACGGATTCCGCTTCGACGGCGTCACCTCCATGCTGTATTACAGCCACGGGCTTGGCGAGGCGTTTAGCGGTTACGGCGACTATTACAACGGCAACCAGGACGGCGACGCCATCTGCTACCTGACCCTGGCCAACCTGCTGATTCATGAGGTGAACCCCGATGCCATCACCATTGCCGAAGAAATGAGCGGCATGCCGGGCTTGGCCAGCAAATACGAAGACGGCGGCTTGGGATTCGACTACCGCATGGCCATGGGCATTCCAGACCTCTGGATCAAGTACATCAAGGAATTTTCAGACGAAAACTGGAAACCCGGCCATTTGTACTGGGACCTGACCAACCGCCGCTACGACGAAAAGACCATCAGCTATGCCGAAAGCCACGACCAGGCCTTGGTGGGCGACAAAACCATCATCTTCCGCCTGATTGACGCCGACATGTACTGGCACATGCAAAAGGGCAACACCACCTACATGGTGGACCGCGGCCTGGCCTTGCACAAGATGATCCGACTGATTACCGCCTCGACCATCAACGGCGGCTACCTCAACTTTATGGGCAACGAATTCGGCCATCCCGAATGGATCGATTTTCCGCGCGACGGAAACGGCTGGTCGTACAAATACGCCCGCCGGCAGTGGGATTTGGTCGATCGCGAAGACTGTCTCTACGAAAATCTGGCCGCCTTCGACCGCGATATGGTTCACCTGATTACGTCCAAGCCCCATTATCAGGCCACGATGCTCTACAAGTACCTCGACAACTCGGGCGACCAGGTGTTGTGCTACGGCCGCGAGGATTTGCTGTTTGTCTTCAATTTCCATCCCTTCAAGTCTTATACCGACTACGGAATTCTGGTCGATAAGGGCGAATACGAGATGGTGCTCAATACCGACTCGCCCAAATACGGCGGTTTCGGCCTCGAAGACGAATCGGTGCATCACTTTACGATGCCGGCCGAAGACGGCGGCGACAAGGAGTGGATCAAACTCTACATTCCGTCGCGCTCGGCCTTTGTGTTGCGTCGTGTGTCGCCTAAAAAATAAGCCGGTGGCAAGGCAGCTGGCCATATTGATCGACCCCGACAAACAACTGTCAACAACAGGCAGATTGGTGGACCTGATGTCCGTCAATCCGCCTGATTTTGTATTTGTGGGGGGCAGCACCGGGGCGGTGGCCGACGAGTTTGTCGCCACCCTCAAATCGCGCGTGCAGGCCCCAATTGTCTTGTTTCCGGGCAATCCCTGCCAGTTGTCGGAACAGGCCGATGCCCTGTTGTTTCTTTCGCTGCTTTCGGGCCGCAACCCCGAAATGCTCATCGGCCAGCAGGTGGCGGCCGCCGCCAGGCTCCGTGGCAGCCGGCTGCAAATCATCCCGACGGGATACCTGCTCGTTGACGGCGGCCGCAAAAGCACGGTCGAGAAAGTGAGCGGAACCAGCCCCATTGCCCGTACCGACGTCGAATTGGCGGTGAATACGGCCTACGCCGGCCAGCTGTTGGGCATGCAGGCCATTTACCTCGAGGCCGGAAGCGGTGCCGCCGAGCCGGTGCCCGTCGAAATGATCCGTGCCGTACGGCAGGCAATCGGTATCCGGCTGATTGTGGGTGGTGGCTTGCGTAGCCGCAAAGACGCCGAAGCCGCCTGGTCGGCCGGTGCCGACACCGTCGTGGTGGGCAATGTCCTGGAACAGGACCCGCAGCGGTACAGCGAATTGCTGTCCGCCCGTTAATCCAAATTCTGATTTTTTTGAAGTTGGTCGTACAGACCGTGCAGGGCGATAAGCTCTTTGTGCGTGCCGCGCTCGACGATTTCGCCGTGGTCAATCACGCAGATTTCATCGGCGTTTTGTACGGTCGATAGCCGGTGGGCGATGACGATGGTGGTGCGGTTTTCCATCAGGCGTTCGAGGGCGTTTTGCACCAGGCGTTCCGACTGGGTGTCGAGGGCCGAGGTGGCCTCGTCCAAAATGAGGATGGGCGGGTTTTTGAGGATGGCGCGGGCAATGCTGATGCGTTGGCGCTGGCCGCCCGAAAGTTTGCAGCCGCGGTCGCCGATGTTGGTGTCGTAGCCGTCTTCCGAAGCCACGATGAAATCGTGCGCATTGGCGATTGTGGCGGCCGCCTCCACCTGTTCGCGGGTGGCGTTCTTGACGCCGAAGGCGATGTTGTTAAAGAAACTGTCGTTGAAGAGGATGGCCTCTTGGTTGACGTTGCCCATCAGGGCGCGCAACTCCTTGAGGGGCAGTTGGCGGATGTCGATGCCGTCTATCAGAATCTGGCCCTCCTGAATGTCCCAAAAGCGGGGCAGCAAATCCACAATGGTCGATTTGCCGCTGCCCGATGCCCCGACCAGCGCAATGGTCTTGCCGTGGGGAACGGTCAGGTTGATGTGGCGCAAAATCCAGTCGTTCTTGTACTTGAAGCTGACGTCGCGGTACTGGATGCTGTGCCCGAAGCTGGTGATGTGTGCGGTCGGTTGGTTGGCGCTGAGCGGATTGCGTACCGCCATCACCTTATCGATGCGTTCGAGCGACGCCAAGCCCTTGCGCACGTTGTAGCTGGCCCGCGCCAGCTCCTTGATGGGGTTGATGATGCTGTAGAAAATCAGGATGTAGTAGATAAAGACCGAGGCCTGCAAGCCGCTGTCGGTCGCCAAAATCAGGTAGCCGCCGTAGCATACGACCAGGGCGATGATGGCCGTCCCCAGAAATTCGCTCATGGGGTGGGCCAGGTACATGCGCCGTACGGTGCGCAGGAAGGCGTTGCGGATGGCGTCGGTCTGGCGGTGAAAGCGCGAACTGATCTTATCTTCGGCATTGAACGCCTTGATAATGCGCAGGCCGCCCAGCATCTCTTCGACTTGGGCGTTGAGCGTGCCGCTCTCTTGGGCGGTGGCCATCGAGTCTTTTTTCAGGTTTTTGCCGATGCCGCCCATAATCAGCCCCGCAATTGGGAGCATGATGAGCACAAACAGCGACAACTCCCAGCTGACGGCCACGAGGACGGCCAGATAGACCAGAATGATGAGCGGGTTTTTGACCAGCATGTCGAGCGAGCCCATAATCGACGCTTCGACATCGGTGACATCCACACTGATGCGCGACATGATGTCGCCCTTGCGCTCTTCGGTAAAGAACCCGATTGGAAGCATCACCACATTGTCGAGCACGGAGTTGCGCAAATCGCGCACCACGCCGGTTTGCAGCGAGGCCATGCACATCGAGCTGGCATAGTAGGTGATGACCTTCAAGAAGGTGAGCACGAGCAGGACCACGCACAGCCAGATCAGGGTCGGAATCTGCCCTTGGGCCGTCATGTAGTCGGTCACATAGTAGTAGAGGCAGTTTTTCAGGTAGTCGAACGAATGGCTGAAGCCGGTGTAGGCCGGAAGCTCGGTCACCGGGCTGGCAATGCCGAACAGGATCTCGAGAATGGGCACAATCATCGCAAAGGAGAACAGACTGAGGACGGTTGACAAGATGCTGAACGTCACCACACCGGCCACTTGCAGCCGGTATGACGGGACGAATCTTGTCAGCAAACTCCAGAATCTGTTCATCTTCCTTTGGTGTTGGTGGCGCGCATCACATGCCCGTGTAGGTGTAGGGCGTGATTTGCATCAGTTCTTGTTTGACGGCGTCCGACACGTTCAATCCTTGGATGAATTCGTGGATTGATTGTTCGGTAACCGCACTGTTGGTACGGGTCAGCGCCTTCAGCGTTTCGTAGGGCTTGGGATAGCCTTCGCGACGCAAAATGGTCTGAATGGCTTCGGCTACCACGCTCCAGCAGTTTTCCAAGTCGGCCTTGAGTGCGTTTTCGTTGAGGATGAGCTTGCCCAATCCCTTGAGGGTGCTGCTGATGGCCAGAATACTGTGTCCGAGGGGCACGCCGACGTTGCGGATGACCGTCGAGTCGGTGAGGTCGCGTTGCAGGCGCGAAACGGGCAGTTTGTGTGCCAGATGTTCCAAGATGGCGGTCGAAATGCCCAAGTTGCCTTCCGAATTTTCGAAATCGATGGGGTTGACCTTGTGGGGCATGGCCGAAGAACCCACTTCGCCGGCCTTGATGGTCTGTTTGAAGTATTCCATCGAGATGTAGGTCCAGAAGTCGCGGTCCAAGTCCATGATGATGGTGTTGATGCGCTTCAGCCCGTCGAGCAGGGCGGCCAGGTTGTCGTAGTTCGAAATCTGCGTGGTCCATTGCTCGCGTTCCAACCCCAGGTACTTGCTCACAAACTGGTTGCCGAAGGCCTTCCAGTCTTGGTTGGGATAGGCGACGTGGTGGGCGTTGTAATTGCCGGTGGCACCGCCGAATTTGGCGCTGACGGGTACTGCTTTGAGCAGGGCCAGTTGCGCTTCGAGGCGCGAGGCGAACACCTTGATTTCCTTGCCCAAACGGGTCGGCGAAGCCGGTTGGCCGTGGGTTTTGGCCAGCATCGGAATGTTTTTCCAAGCCTCGGCATCGGCGTTGAGCTTGTCAATCAGGCTTTGTACGGCCGGATAATAGACGGCTTCGAGGCTCTCTTTGATGGCCAGGGGAATGGAGGTGTTGTTGATGTCTTGCGAGGTCAGGCCGAAGTGGATAAACTCCTTGTAGGCCTCCAAGCCCATTTCATCGAATTTTCCCTTGATAAAGTATTCGACCGCCTTCACGTCGTGGTTGGTAATCTTTTCGGTGTCTTTTACCGTCTGGGCATCGGCCAGGCTGAATTGGCGGTAAATGTCGCGCAGGGGCTCGAACTGTTTCTTGTCCACGCCTTTCAGCTGGGGCAGCGGCAACTCGCACAGGGCGATGAAATATTCGATTTCAACGCGGACACGGTATTTGATGAGCGCATATTCCGAGTAGAAGTCGGACAAGGCTTCGACTTTGCCGCGGTAGCGGCCGTCGAGCGGTGTGATGGCGGTCAGTTGGTTGAGTTCCATGTTAGATGAAGATTAATTGCGTGATGATGTAAATGGGCAACAGGATGATGAGCGAGAACTTGATCATGTAGCCGAAGAACGACGGCATTTCGATCTTGTTCTGCTCGGCGATGGATTTCACCATGAAGTTGGGGCCGTTGCCGATATAGGTCAGGGCTCCGAAGAATACGGCACCCATCGAAATGGCTTTCAGGTAAGCGTCGTTGGCCAAGCCGGCAATGTCGCCACAGGGAGCCATCGAGTTGAACACCATGGCGGTGGGGGCGTTGTCGAGAAAGGCCGAAAGCACACCCGTGCTATACACGTATTGCCATGGTTGGCTGAGTACGGCTTGGATGCTTTCCTTCATGTTTTCGAGGTACATCAGGGCCGGGGTCATGGTGGCGAAAATGCCGACAAACACGCAGGCTACCTCCAAAATCGGGGTCCAGGAGTAGTTGTTGCCGGTGCGCACCGATTTCTTGGTGGTCAGCCAGCTGCCGGCGATGATGGCGATGAACACCCATTCGCGGAGCAGCTTGATGTAGAAGGGTGCGTCGTGGGCCTCCATGGCCGGAATATACGTCTTGTTGATGAACATCGTGCTGGCGATGACACAGCCCAGCCAGAAGATGTTGATCAGGCCCGAGAACTGCAGTTTGGTTTCGTTGGCGTTATCTTGGACGAGGTTCTCTTTCGGTTCTTTGGCATAATAGTAGCGGTCCATCACATAGTAGGCCACGAGCAACAGGACACCGGTCACCAGCCATTCGCCCACCATGTTTTGCATCCACCAGCCGAAGGCGGCGCCTTTTTGGAACAACAGGAACAATGGGGGGTCGCCCAGCGGAGAGAGCAAGCCGCCGCAGTTGGCGACGATGGCGATGAAGAAGAGTACGGTGTGTACCTTGTATTTGCGTTCTTTGATGGTTTCGAGCAGCAGACGGATCAGCAGCATGGCCGCACCGGTGGTTCCCATAAAGGAGGCCAGCGCCCAGCCGATGGTCATGATGACGGTGTTGGTCATCGGAGTGGCCTTCAAGTCGCCTTTGATGCAGATGCCACCGGTCGTGACAAACAGGGCGGTCAGCAGCAGGATGAATGGAATGTAGTCATAGACCATCTGGTGCATGATGGCGTGTCCGCCACCGTTACAAATCATCCAAACGGCTACAGGAACGCCGAGCAACAGCGAAACGATGAGTTTGTTCTTGTTGTGTTCCCACCATTCGCCCACATGGGGAAGCAGCGGCAGCACGGCGATGCAGAGCAGCATCACGATAAATGGAATCAGCATCCATCCGGGAATCATAAGATTTTCCATAAAGAATTATTTTAGATTAAATTGTCAATCAAGTTTGAGCACTTCCATAAACGCCTTCTGCGGCACTTCGACCGAACCGATCTGTTTCATGCGCTTT
>JAGCZK010000089.1 GCA_017960065.1 Paludibacteraceae bacterium | reverse complement strand
TTTCGCCATATTCCACCGTCACCTGCGACTTGGCGTCGGGACGGAGGTAGGTCATCACCTTGCCTTCGCGGCGGATAACCGCCAACTCGCGCAGCAGGGCGTGCGACAGGTCGAGTGCAATGGGCATGCGGTTGGCCGTTTCGTTGCAGGCATACCCGAACATCATGCCCTGGTCGCCGGCTCCCTGGTCCATGGGATCGCGGCGGCTAACGCCCTGATTGATGTCTTGCGACTGCTCGTGGATGGCCGACAACACCCCGCACGATTCGGCGTCGAACTTGTACTCGCTCTTGGTGTAACCGATTTTCGAAATCACACCACGAGCCACGGCCGGGATGTCCACATAACTGTTGGACGAAACCTCGCCGGCCAGCACCACCTGTCCGGTGGTCACCAGGGTTTCGCAAGCGACGTGCGAAGCGGCGTCTTGCGCCAGGAAATTGTCAACTAAAGCGTCAGAAATCTGATCCGCCACCTTATCGGGATGTCCTTCCGATACGGATTCTGAAGAGAATAAGTAATTCATTTTTTTAGCATTTTTTTGTGTGGTTGCAAGCAAATACAAATTTGTCCACAAACAACAAGTTAAACATTCGGTGAAGGGCCTTCGCCCAAATCATGGGCAAAGGTACGAAAAAAATCGTCGGTCGATACGCCGTCAGCCATAAATTTTACCGATGACCCACAATTTGAGCCAGGTCGGAAGCAATTTCATCGCCAGGCAGAGCAACTGGTACGACAGTCCGGGCACCACACGCATGCGCATGTGCCGGCGGTCGAGGTTGCGCAGCACGGCGGCCGCCACCGCCTCGGGGGCCATGCCGTTGCGCTCGTCGTGTTCCATCACCCCCACGGCACGCGCCATCACCTGGCGGTAAGCCGACGCCTCGGATTGCGAAGCCGCGGTATATTTGCGGGCCGAGGTGAAGCCGGTCTTGGTATCGCCGGGCAGGCAGACCGAGCATTGGATGCCAAAAGGCTTGACTTCGAGCGACAAAGCCTCGATATACAGCAGCAAGGCGGCCTTGCTGGCACTGTAGAGCGACTGGTAGGGAATCGGCGCGATAGCGGCCACCGAAGAGGTCACCACAATCCGCCCGGCACCCTGACGGCGCATGACCGGCAGGCATGCCCGGATGGTATTGGCCACGCCGAAGAAGTTGGTTTCGAACTGGTAACGGGTTTCGCTGTCGGAAGTGTCTTCGACCGCCCCGGCGATGCCGTTTCCGGCATTGCAAACCAGCACGTCGATGCGCCCCTGGCGCGAGACGATGGTCTCCACCACCTGACGCAGGCTCTGCTCATCGGTCACGTCCGCTCCCAGGCCCTCGATACAGCCGCCCGAAGGATCGGTTTCCGACGTCAGCGGATGGCGCGACACGGCATACACACAATCGCCGGCACGCATCAGTGCCTTGGCCAACGCCAACCCGATACCCGAGCTGCCTCCCGTCAAACATACCACTCTGTTCATATCTGTCTTGGTTTTCAGTTTTTCCGTTTCATTTCAAAAACAAAAGACATCCCTCGTCAGGAGAGATGTCTTTAAGGCCGCAGACGAAATCCGCGGATAAGATGCATCGTTTTTCAGCGATAAAGCGGGGTGGCTTATATTATCACTTTAAATCAGCGTAGCATCGCACGATACGAAGCCTGAGGACGCTCGTACCCGCAATACCATGTTTTATATCCCTTTGCCTTGCAAGCAGACGAGCCCGAGGTGCAAGCCGTCATAGACAAAGCGAATACAGCCAACAAGAAGATGATAAGTTTTTTCATACTTTTTTAATTCAGTAATTTCTTAGTATTTTGACTTCAGTGCTGCAAATATGCAACTGAATTTTCAAATATCAAAAATTTTCGATTTCACAAAAACTACACAAAATCGAAGTTTCCATCACTTCAGCACCACGACAATCTATTCAATTTCCACTCAAAAAATGAATAACCATAACTGATTATCAAATAGTTAACGTTTTGCATTTCTATACTTCAACAGAAATTTTCAAAAATGAAAAATCTCAGAAAAACTCATCAGTATTTTCGGTTCGTCTTCCGAATATTTCCATTTTTTCCGAATGCAAAGATAAGACAAGGACGCAAAATATGCAACAATAAAATCAAAAAAAATCGCCCGACGAATAAAAAAAAGTGGTTTTGGGTACAAAGTCGGCAAATAATCGTACCTTTGTATGTCAAACGGCGCCAACAAACGCCTCACAAGCATCAATCTTTGTTATGAGTGTAGAAATTCGCGAAATTCGCAACAAAAAAGACCTCCGTAAGTTCATTCAGTTTGGCATCGACCTCTTCGACGGCGACCCCTCGTACTGTCCGCCGCTCATCCTCGACGAGATGAACACCCTCCGACCCGACAAAAACCCCGCTTTCGAAGTGTGCGAAGCCGTTTACTACATGGCCTATCGCGACGGCCAGCCCGTAGGACGTATCGCCGGCATCATCAACCGCCGCGCCAACGAACACTGGAACGTCAAAAAGACCCGCTTCGGATGGTTCGACTTTATCGATGACCTCGAAGTTTCCAAAGCCCTGCTCGATGCGGTGGCCGCTTGGGGCAAGGCCAAGGGCATGGAAACACTCAACGGTCCGGTCGGATTCACCGATATGGACCACCAGGGGCTGCTTGTCGAAGGATTCCAATACCTTTCGCCGATGGCCGCCCTGTACAACTACCCCTACTACCTCAAACATTTTGAGGCTTACGGACTGGAAAAGGAAGCCGACTGGATCGAGGTCCGCATGTTCGCCCCCCGCGTCCTGCCCGAAAAGATGGCCCGCGTGAGCGCCATCGTCGCCCAACGCTCGAAGGTCAAGGTGGAGCGCGTGCACTCGGCCAAGGAAGTGGTAAAACGTTTCGGATACTCATTCTTCGACCTGATTGACGAAGCTTATGCCCGCCTGTACAACTACAGCCCGCTCACCGAAAAACAGAAAATCACCTACAGCAAGCAATACTTTCCGCTGCTCAACTACGATTTCGTCACCCTCATCACCAACGAGCAAGGCGAACTGGTAGCTGTGGGCATCTGCATGCCGAACATCAGCGAACCGTTGCGCCGTTGCAAGGGCAAGTTGTTCCCGATGGGCTGGTATCACCTGCTCAAAGCACTCAAATCCAAGGAAATTCCCGTGCTCGACCTGCTGCTCATCGCCGTGCGCCCCGACTATCAGAACAAGGGCGTCAACTCGCTGATCCTGGCCGACCAAATCCAGCGATTCGAACAATACAAGGTACAATACGCCGACGTGACGGCTATCTGGGAGGAGAACTACAAGAACCAGTCGAACTGGAAGGACTTCGACCACGTGGTGCACAAACGCCGCCGCGCGTTCATCAAAACCCTCTGACGGCGCCGGCTAAACCTTGGCGCTTCGGGCAGGTCAAAAGATACAAATCCTACGATGATGAAAAGATTGTATGCACTTTTGATATCGGCGGTGTGCCTTTGGGCCCCGTTGCACGCACAACCACTGCCGGGCAACATTCCGTTTGCCGACGGCGAAACCCTGCGTTACAAAGCCTATTTCCAATTGGGACTGATGACCATCAACGGCGTCAGCCTCGAATCGACCGTACATATCGGAAACCAACAGGGCACACCCGTCTATGACATTACGGCGCATGGCGCCACCGAAAAGACGATGAAATCGCTCTACAAACTGCAAGACACGCTCAAAACGCGCATGCGCTGCAGCGATTTGCAGACGCTCTCCTTTTATGAGCACGACATGGAGCACAAGTACGAAGCCGTAAAAGAACACCGCTACACGCCCACCGGAACGGGACTGCAAATCGACGCCACCGAAAACCGCAACGGCGGTTTGCTGGAACAGACCTTCCGCTTCGACGACCGCCGGCCGACCGACGCCCTGTCGATTCTCTACCGCATCCGCCTCTACGATTTCGGCAAAATGAAGGCGGGCGACAAAATCCGTTTCTGTTATTTCGACATGGGCGGGAACACCGACATCGAACTGACCTACCGCGGGCAGGAAACCGTCAAACTCAAAAACGGCAAGTCGTACAGCTGCTACAAACTGAGTTTTTCGGTGGCCGACGGCACGCTGTTCTCCAAAAAGGAGCCCGTATCGGTCTGGATTGCCACCGGGGGCAGCCGCCCCATCGTACATGCCGAGGCCAAGCTCAAGATCGGCTATGCAAAGGTGGATCTGGTGAACTGAACAAAAAAAGAGAGGCGGTTGCCTCTCTTTTTTTTTGCCGTTATTGCGGTTACTCCCAACCGTCGAAAATATGCTCGTCGTACGAGTCGGTTTCTTCCGTGCCGTGCAAGGGGGTCCACACCTGCCCGAAGAACGGGTTGACCTTGGCTATCCGGTTATAATCCCAAACCATATGCTCGGGGGTCGGTACGCTACATTCGGGGCACCAGTGGCCTCCCAGCAGCACCAAAGCGGGCGAAGCCTTGAATTGGTGGCCGTCGGCACACTCCCACAATAGCGGCGTGCGGAAATCGCCCTTCTCCATCGATGTACTCAGACACTTGCCGCCACGGAATTGGGCCGCCTCCTGCATATCTTCGAGGGTCCACTCCTGGCGCGGTTTGCTTTCGTCGTAGCCATGCTTGATCAAAGTGGACGGCACATCCGACGGACGGCTCAAATCCACCTTGTCCCAACCGGGAATGGCGTCGTAGGCCTCTTTGCTGCCATAATAGGCGGCAATGCGCTGCTGGTCGTTGTTCTTGATCCACCACTGGGTACCCCAGCGCCTGGTGTTGGCCACCATGCGCATGACCGCCTTGATAATAAAGGGCGGGCAGAGCACGGCCAGGCGGTAATACCAGGGCACATGGCTGCGCACATGCTTTTCGATGTATTCGTCCAACGGCATGTTGGCACGAAAATGCAGGTAGTTTTCCAAACGGTCGGAATCCAAGTACCACTGTCCGTGGAAATTGCGGAGCACAAACCACTTGGGTTCGAAAATCTTCTCGGGCTTGGGGCACGAAACGGCCTTGAGGACGATCTGCTCAAACTCGTAGTTGGTCAAACGGTACTCGGGACCGCTGCCGATGTTGTAGAAATTGCACCAGAACTCTTCGGGGACGGTGCTGTCGCACACGCGCGACAACAAACGGCCCGAATCTTCGATGGTGGCCCATTCGAGCACGCCGCGCAGCGGCACGTGGAACATGATGGGGTCGAAGTTGTTCAGGATGTTGGGGTGCAAAATGCCGCTCTGGCGCAGGCTGACCCAGTGTTTGATGCCGGACTCGACAAAGATTTTCTCGGCCTCGGTCTTGGAGATGGCGTAATGGTCATAGACGCTGATGCAGATCGGGTCGCCGGTGCGTCCCCACTGGAGGGGTTCGTTGCGGTCCGAAGTCTGGGCCACGGTACCGATGTACACCACACGGATTTCGTCCTTGTTGGGCTGGGCCAGCACGGCCTTGACGATGTTCTTGGCGGCCCCGACATTGGTCTTGATGGTCTTCTTCGGGAAATAATCGGCCGCCGGCGACACCATGCCGCCCACGTGCAGCACGTAATCGG
>JAGCZK010000088.1 GCA_017960065.1 Paludibacteraceae bacterium | reverse complement strand
TGCGCCCAGCTTGCGAAGCTGCTTGAGGATGATGCCGCCATGTTCGTCGGTCCAGGCCCACGCGTGCTTGAGGAACTCTTCGCGGGTCAGGTCGGTCTTTTTGATGCCCTGACCGGCCAAACGGTTCACCACTTTGGCTTCGGTGGCGATGGAGGCATGGTCGGTACCCGGCACCCAGCAGGCGTTAAAGCCCATCATGCGCGCACGACGCACCAGGATGTCCTGAATGGTGTTGTTGAGCATGTGGCCCATGTGCAGCACGCCCGTCACATTGGGGGGCGGAATGACGATGGTATAGGGTTTGCGGCCGTCGGGGGTCGATTTGAACAAGGCATGGTCGATCCAATACTGGTACCATTTCGATTCGATTTCGGTAGGACTGTACTTTGTGGCTAATTCCATATTGTTATGAATTTGTTTTTTCGTTTATTTGGTGGCATAATAGACCGTGGCGATGCCACAGCTGAAAGACCGTCGGGTCACTTGGCCGAAGCCGGCCGCCCGCAACTCGTCGGCAAACGCTTCGGGTTCGGGAAAGGCATACACGCTGGCCGGCAGGTAGTCGTAGGCGGCGCGGTCGCCCGAAAGCCACCCGCCCACCCGGGGCAGGATGTGTTTGAAGTAAAAGCCGTACAAGGCTTTGACCGGCTGGTGGCGCGGAATCGAAAACTCCAGCACCACGAGCTTGCCGCCGCGGCGCATCACCCGGCACATTTCGGTCAAGCCAGCGGGGCGCTGCTGAAAGTTGCGCACGCCAAACGACACGGTGACCATGTCGAAATGTCCGTCGGCATAGTCGAGCGCCGTCACATCGGCCAGTTGCAGGAGGATCTGTCCGTCCAGCCCGCTGCGCTCCACCTTGCTCCGGCCGCAGGCGAGCATTTCTTCCGAAATGTCGATGCCTTCGACCCGTTTGGCGCCGGCCTTGACCAGGGCGATCGAAAAGTCGGCGGTTCCGCAGGCCACGTCGAGCACCTCGTTGCAAGGCTCGGAGAGTTGGCGGCGGAGCGCTTTTTTGCGCCAGCACTTGTCGATTCCGAGCGACAACAGGTGGTTGAGCCGGTCGTAATCCGGCGCAATTTTGTTGAACAAAGCGGCTATTGCGGAGGCCATGGGCTTATCGGATGCTGTCAACCACGTATTTGCTGTCGCCGCGCCACCACAAGGCGTGCAGGTATTCCTTGTAATGCACTTCGATTTTGTCTCCGGTCCGGTGGTTGATCGAATCGGCCAGGGCCGGATCTTCGACCGAGAACTTGAATTCGTTGGACGAAAACGAGCCCGACGACACCTTGCCCTTAATGCCTTCCTGAATCATCCGGCCTTCGTAGGTCTTGAACACGAAGCCCTGACGCGTGAAATAATTGAGTGTGCCTGCCTCCCAGCCTTCGGCGTAGGGATAGAAGAATGCGACTCCCAAATAGGCCGCCAGGGCGACAACAGCAAGCAGCGATCCGAAGACCGCAAATTTCTTAGCGACTGACATTTTACATTAATGTATATAAACGGCCGCAAAGTTAGAAATATTCCACGTAAAATTCAACGGTTCGCCCAAAATAATCGCTTCGTCCGCACTTTTCGGGCAAAAAACTCATCAACAGGTTTTACTGAAATATCAATCCGAAAGAAAACCTGGCGTTTCAAATTACAATCTTTAAGAATAACGCCTGAATTTTAAAACATTCTGTTAGTGTTGATTATTTTTAGCAACACAGTTGGCGGCTTTCTTCAGGGGTGCCGAAAAATTCCATACCTTTGCATCCGTCAAAAAAAGGAATTTCAAAATTTCAATTTAAATACACACAATTATGAACGCACAAAATGTTGTTGAAAGCTTGAAAAAGCGCTTCCCGAACGAGCCGGAGTACATCCAGGCCGTATCGGTGGTGTTGAACTCGATCGAAGAAGAGTACAACAAACACCCTGAATTCGAAAAAGCCAACCTGATCGAACGCCTCTGCATTCCCGATCGTATCTTCACCTTCCGTGTATCGTGGGTGGACGACAAAGGCAACGTTCAAACCAACATGGCTTACCGTGTACAACACAACATGGCTATCGGACCCTACAAAGGCGGTATCCGTTTCCACTCTTCGGTAAACCCCTCGATCTTGAAATTCCTTGCTTTCGAGCAAACCTTCAAAAACTCTTTGACGACCCTGCCCATGGGCGGCGCCAAAGGTGGTTCCGACTTCTCGCCCCGTGGCAAGTCGAACAACGAGGTAATGCGTTTCTGCCAAGCCTACCTGCTTGAGTTGTGGCGCCACATCGGCCCCGACACCGACGTACCTGCCGGTGACATCGGCGTAGGTGGTCGCGAAGTAGGCTACATGTTCGGTATGTATCGCAAACTGGCTCACGACTTCACCGGCACCTTCACCGGCAAAGGTTTGGAATTCGGCGGTTCGCTCATCCGTCCTGAGGCTACCGGTTACGGCAACGTTTACTTCCTGACCTCGATGCTGGCTACCCGCAACATCGAACTCAAAGGCAAGAAAGTGTTGGTATCGGGTTCGGGTAACGTAGCCCAATACACCTGCGAAAAATTGCTCCAACTGGGTGCCACCCCGCTCACCTTGTCTGACTCGAACGGTTACATCTACGATCCGGACGGCATCACCCGCGAAAAACTGGATTACGTGATGGAACTGAAGAACGTTCAACGCGGACGTATCAAAGAATATGCCGAGAAATACGGTTGCAAATACGTGGAAGGCGCTCGTCCCTGGGGCGAAAAAGCCGACATCGCCCTGCCTTCGGCTACCCAAAACGAAATCAATGCTGACGACGCCAAGAAATTGGTTGCCAACGGTGTCATCGCCGTATCGGAAGGCGCCAACATGCCTTGTACGCCGGAAGCCATCAAGATCTTCCAAGACGCCAAGATTCTCTACGCTCCGGGCAAAGCTGCCAACGCCGGTGGTGTTGCCACCTCGGGTCTGGAAATGAGCCAGAACTCGGAACGCTTGAGCTGGACGCGCGAAGAAGTGGACGCCAAGCTGAAAGGCATCATGGCCGACATCCACGCCAACTGCGTGAAATACGGCAAAGAAGCCGACGGTACCATCAACTATGTGAAGGGTGCCAATGTTGCCGGCTTCATGAAAGTGGCCAAAGCCATGATGGCTCAAGGTATCATCTAATTGTATTTTTGAATAACAGGACCCGTTGCACCATCCCCCGCATAGGGGGAATGGTGCAATGCGTTTAATAAAAAACTATGAACAAAATTATCAGTAAAGAACACTTTTCGGCCAATGTGGTGAAGCTCGTCATCGAGGCTCCCCTCATTGCGAAAGCACGTCGTGCCGGACATTTCGTCATTGTCCGTGTGGATAAAAACGGGGAACGCATCCCCTTGACCATCGCCGGTTCGGACATCGAAAAAGGCACCATCACCCTGGTGGTTCAAAAAATCGGTGTGTCCTCGACCAAATTGTGCGCACTCAACGCCGGCGACTATGTCGAAGACGTAGTCGGCCCGCTGGGCAAAGCCACCCACATCGAAAAATTCGGAACCGTGGTCTGCGCCTGCGGTGGCGTGGGTACCGCCCCGATGCTTCCGATTGTCGAAGCCCTCAAAAAGGCCGGCAACAAAGTCATTTCGGTGTTGGCCGCCCGTACCAAAGACCTGGTCATCCTCGAAGAGCAGATGAGCCAATTCTCCGACGAAGTCATCGTCATGACCGACGACGGTTCGTACGGCACCAAAGGACTGGTAACCAACGGTGTTGAATCGGTGATCAACCGCGAAAAAGTGGATTTGTGTGTCACCATCGGCCCCGCCATCATGATGAAATTCGTTTCGCTTCTGACCAAGAAGTACAACGTACCGACCGTTGCCTCGCTGAACACCCTCATGGTGGACGGCACCGGCATGTGCGGTGCCTGCCGTGTGAGCGTCGGCGACGAAACCAAGTTCGTTTGTGTGGACGGCCCGGAATTCGACGCCCACCAGATCAACTTCGACGAAATGATGATGCGCCTGGGCGCTTATCGCGAACAAGAACAGGCCGCTATGGCTGCCTATACGGCTAGTGTCAAATAATTGAAAGGAATCTGCAATTATGGAAAACTTAACTGATAGAAGCGCAGCTTGGCGCGACGAATTGCGCAAATCGATGCCTGCCAAAGACCGCATGGCCATCGAACGTGTCAAAATGAACGAGCTCGACGGTGAATACCGCAGCCACAACTCTGAAGAAGTAAACCAAGGCCTGACCAAAGAGCAAGCCCTGCTCGAGGCCAAACGCTGCCTCGACTGCGGCAAACCCGGATGTATGGAGGGTTGCCCGGTCAGCATCAACATCCCGGCCTTCATCAAAAACATCGAGCGCGGCGAATTCCTCAATGCCGCCAAGGTACTGAAAATGACTTCGGCCCTGCCGGCCGTTTGCGGACGTGTCTGCCCGCAGGAGAAACAGTGCGAATCGCAATGTATCCACCTCAAGACCGGCAAAAAAGCCGTAGCCATCGGCTACCTCGAACGCTTTGCAGCCGACTACGAACGCGAAAGCGGTCAAATCTCGCTGCCCGAGCTGGCTCCCCAAAACGGCATCAAAGTGGCCGTCGTAGGTTCGGGCCCTGCCGGCCTTTCGTTTGCCGGCGACATGGCCAAGATGGGCTACGACGTGACCGTATTCGAGGCCTTGCACGAAATCGGCGGTGTGCTCAAGTACGGCATCCCCGAATTCCGTCTGCCCAACAAAATCGTGGACGTTGAAATTAACAACCTCGAAAAGATGGGCGTCAAATTTGTCAAAGACTGCATCGTAGGCAAAACCATCAGCTTCGACGACATCAAGGCCGAAGGCTTCAAAGGCATGTTTGTCGCTTCGGGTGCCGGTCTGCCCAACTTTATGAACATCAAGGGCGAAAACCTGATCGGCATCATGTCGTCGAACGAATACCTGACCCGCGTCAATTTGATGGGCGCCGCCAAAGACGAATTCGACACGCCGGTGCTCAAAGGCAAACGCGTGGCCGTTATCGGTGGTGGCAACACCGCCATGGACTCGGTGCGCACCGCCAAACGTCTGGGCGCCGAACTGGCCATGATCGTGTATCGCCGCGGCGAGGACGAAATGCCCGCCCGTGCCGAAGAGGTGAAACATGCCAAGGAAGAAGGCGTTGAATTCCGCACCTTGCACAACCCGATCGAATACATCGGCGACGAAAAAGGCCGCGTAAAACAAATGATTCTGCAAAAGATGGAATTGGGCGAACCCGACGCTTCGGGCCGTCGCAAACCGGTAGCCATCCCGGGTGCCACCGAAACCATCGATGTGGATACCGTCATTGTCAGCGTGGGCGTATCGCCCAACCCCCTGATTCCGCGTTCGGTCGAAGGACTGGAAGTGTCGAAAAAGGGTACCATCGTCGTCAACGACTCGATGCAGAGCGCCATTCCGATGATTTTTGCCGGCGGCGACATTGTCCGCGGCGGAGCCACCGTGATTTTGGCCATGGGCGACGGTCGCAAGGCTGCAGCCGCCATGAACGACTATCTTAAAAAATAAAATATGGATAAAGTGAAAATAGCCATCGTAGGCTATGGCAATATTGGTAAATTCGCACTCGAAGCGGCACAGGCTTCGGACGACATGGAGCTCGTAGGCGTGGTTCGCCGTGCCGAATCGCTGGGCAACACCCCGCAAGAGTTGCAAAACATCCGTTGCGTGTCGTCGATCGACCAACTGGGCAAAGTGGACGTCGCCGTTATCTGCGGCCCGTCGCGCAGCGTGCCCGAAATCGCTCAAGACCTGCTGGCCAAAGGCATCGCCACGGTTGACAGTTTCGACATTCACACCGAAGTGTGGAACCTGCACTGCGCACTCGACAAAGTGGCCAAGGCACACAACACCGCCGCCATCTTGTCGGCCGGCTGGGACCCGGGCACCGATTCGGTAGTCCGCACCCTGCTGCAGGCGATGGCACCCAAGGGCTTGACCTACACCAACTTCGGCCCTGGCATGAGCATGGGACACTCGGTGGTGGCCCGTTCGAAAGCCGGCGTGAAGAACGCCCTGTCGATGACCATCCCCGTAGGTACCGGCCTGCACCGCCGCATGGTGTACGTCGAATTGGAGAAAGGCGCTTCGCTCGAAGCGGTGACCAAAGCGATTAAGAGCGACGACTATTTCGCTCACGACGAAACGCACGTCATTGAGGTGCCCAGTGTGGATGCCGTACGCGACATGGGACACGGGGTATTGCTCGAACGCAAAGGCGTCAGCGGCAAAACGCAAAGCCAGCGTTTCAGTTTCTCGATGACCATCAACAATCCGGCGCTGACGGCCCAGATTCTGATTGCGTGCGCCCGTGCCGTGGTCAAACAGCGTCCGGGTGCCTACGTGCTGCCCGAAATCGCTCCGATGGACCTGCTTCCCGGCGACAAAGAGTCGCTCATCAAGAGCCTCGTCTAAGTGTTGGATTGCTCCGGCTAAATTTAAAAGTAACTCCTCCTTTCCGGGGAGTTACTTTTTTTTTGCAGGAACGAATATGACAAAAATTTTTTTCCTAATAATTTTACATTTTTTTAAATTTGGAGTAACTTTGTACCCCCGGAAAATTAGATAAAAATTGTTTCATCCAAACCTTATAGACCAACCACAAGTGACACCCGATCAAACAAAAACCTGTTTCAGACTCCTGACGGTTATGTTGTTCATTTTCAACTGTTTCACCAGCCAGGCAGTTACCTTTTCCGAAGCCGGCGCCGAGCTCGACCCGGTCAAAGCCTACGCTCCGATCATGTACGCCCCGGCTCCCAGCATCTGCCCGTTTTGCGGTTCGTCCGACATCGACACCAGCCTCGAGCCGGCCGTCTGCAACGAATGCGGACACATTATGGACAGTTCGTTGGGCGGCAATGTTCCCCTCGACGGCGGCGAATGGTTCGCCCTGCTGCTTTTGGCTGGAACCTGCGGCTACTATCATACCAAAACCAAAACGCTTAACCGATAAACCCACGAACCCATGAAAAAGCTATTAGGAATTATCGTTATAACCCTGGTCAGCACCCTGACGTTTGCCATCGACCGGAGCACGCCTTCCGATGCTACCTTCAGCGCCTGCGGCGGAAAAGATTATATTTTGAAAAATTCCGAGATATTCGCCACCGAATTGGCGGAGGTTGAAAATCTGGAAACTTACGAACAGGTATTGACTTACAACTGCTACACGCCCCAATGCGGAGCCACCTCTTGCCTGGAAAACTGCAGAAAAGGTTTCACCCAACACTACTGGAACACCGACAGCCCCGTCGAGTTGGTATATGGGGTTATATTAAGAGTGTACGATGGTCCACTAACCATGTACACCTTTGAAAAAAATATCACGGTCATTGTATATCCCGCCCCGAAATTGAACTTTGGAGCCGACCCCCTGTCCCGGTAATTCACCACTAAACTATCGCGCCATGAAGAAACACCTGATACTCCTGTTACTGGCCGCCTCCCCCTTGGTGGCCTTTGCCGACGACACGCAAATCAAATCGGGCTCGCAGGCCCAGGAATGGAATACCTACGACAACGGCGGCAAAACCATCGTGTACGACATCTATTCCGAATACGGCGACGAGGACACCTCCAAAGACCCCGTTGTGTTAAACGCCGCAAGTGGCAACAGCAGCACGGTCCCCTATATCCGATGGTATCGGATTAACACCAACCTGAACAAAGACAACGCGACCAGCCATTCGTTCAGCACCGCCAGCAACGCCGACGACTTGGTCTCCTATCGGGCCAGCACCTGGATGAACAGCACGACCAGCGACAACACCCCCAGCAACATCAACAAGGTGGCCTACACCGAGGTGTTCAGTTGCCACTCAGTATATAGAACCAATCAAACCAGTGAAATAGAACATACTAATGTGATTGTACCATACGGGGCGGAATTTCATCTAATTCCTACCTACTACTACAGGAACAACAACTATATCGAATATGATTGGAAAATGAATCTTGAATGGGAGGGTTGGACACCTAATCTTGTCTTTCATTACTATTACGACCACCCCACCAGATGGAACTATTCCCGATTTGTAAGTCGCAACAACTGGGCAAGTGTTTCCTCGAATCAAACCTCTTGTATCTACACCGCTACCGCGACAAGCGCCAACACGTACAAAGCGCATTGGACATCCGAACATAATGGCAACACGGATACAGATAAATGGACCATCAATATCCAAACTAGTTTCCCCTCTGAGAGCCGTCTCAGCGACTATCAAAAAATTTACGAAAACGAGTTCGACGGCTACTTCAATGCCGACCCGGCCAACAGCAACCGCTCGACCACCGGTTTCGGACAAAACAGCGTTACCTCGCAATGGACGAGCGAATACGGCCTGTGGTGGGGCGCCGACGACAGCCACCCGCTGGCATACGAATACGGCGTATTCAAAGGGAACCTGCGCTCCATTCAGGCGCACGACGGTCCCGAAGGTTGCGCCGTCTATTATGGCGAATGCGACGCCCCCCGTCGGATGTTCCAGTTTGTCGTAAACGAAGGTTTCAGTGCTGGCGACAGCCTGTACATCTCGGGCTGGTTCCGCTCGCGCCTCAATGCCGGTGCCACCAAAGGCCACAACATCAGCATTGCCGTTTACAACAACACCAATGGCAATGAAATCGCGCTGTACCAAAGCGGTCAAATCAGCACCAGCGGCTATGAACGCAAGGGAGTAGGTATCCAAGTACCCAACGGATGCTCCAGTATCCGGGTGGAAATCCGCAACAACTCGCTCGACACCGACCTGTCGCAGTCGCAGCTCTACATGGACGGCCTTACCGTACACAAAAAGACGCCGCCCTTCAGTTTCCAAGACGGGTTCTACACCTTGTGTTTCCACAATTCCAGCAACTACTTGAAAGGCGTAGCCCCCAGTGGCGCCACCGGTGCCATTGACTATGCGAACGGGACGTCGTTCTGGTACGTTCAGTACTTAGGTGGCCAGCAGTTTAAGCTGCTCAACCTGCAAGCGAACACCGATACTCGGAATTACCTGACCAACACCACCTACAACGGTACGCTCAGCTACCCCACCACCGAAGGCAGACTCACCACCCAAAACAATGAGGCCGGACAGTTTGATTGCATCTACCTGTTTTACGATAGGAATCTGCAAAGTAGAAACAGCAGACAGCAATGGGATGTAGCGGCCATGCCTTCGTTGGTAGTTTCTTTGCTCAACCAGCATGTAACGGCCCGTATCAACGAATCCACCGTGTCGTTTATTCTGTCTGGCGATGCCAACATCCTGTCGAACCTCCGCACCGGTGTGCTTGATGGCGTGGACGACGATTTGGAGGTGGTCTTCCCGAACGGTGACCGCCCCGATTGGCTGCAAATGGAAATCATCGACGACGGCGGCACCAAAAAGCTGCAACTGTCCAACCGCAATGGTGGGGATTTGCAATCGTGTTTCCTCGAATTCCAGCTGGTTCA
>JAGCZK010000087.1 GCA_017960065.1 Paludibacteraceae bacterium | reverse complement strand
TTTTTTGGTCGGGATGACAAGATTCGAACTTGCGACCACGCGCCCCCCAGACGCGTACTCTAACCGGGCTGAGCTACATCCCGCTCAATTTTGTTGTTTTAGGTCGGGGTTACAAGATTCGAACTTGCGACCTCTACGTCCCGAACGTAGCGCGCTACCAACTGCGCCAAACCCCGTTAACCTTTTCCTAAAGGCGCTGCAAAATTACAAAGTTTTTTTCTATGTGCAAATTAAAATCGAAAAAATGTTTACCTTTGTCCGATTAAAGTTGAAATATGAAGAAATTTCTCCCTCATTTGGTGGCCGTTTTGGCTTTTTTGTGCATCACTTTCGGATTTTTGTCGCCGCTGCTCGACGGAAAGGAGATTTTGGGCGACGATACCCGTCACTTCTTGGGAATGACCAAAGAAATCTCCGACTACAACGCCACCCACGACGACGCTGCCCTCTGGACCGACTCCATGTTTGGCGGTATGCCGGCCTATCAAATCAATATGGACCAGCCCACCAACGTGCTGACCTACTTCGACCGCGTTTTGCGCCTGCTGCCCAACGCCTCGTATCGGGTGTTTCTCTATCTGATTGGTTTCTACCTGCTGCTACTGGCCTTCGGGCTTAACCCCTGGCTTTCCATTGCCGGCGCCATCGCCTTTGCCTTCGGCTCCTACAACCTGATCATTATTGTTGCCGGTCATAACACCAAAGCGGTGGCCATTGCCTACATGGCCCCGGTCATCGGCAGTATCTGACTTGCTTTCCGCAAAAACCCCTATGTTGGAGCGGCGCTGCTGGCCTTCTTTTTGGGCCTCGAACTGCATGCCAACCATGTGCAAATCACCTATTACACGTTGTTCATCGTCTTGTGCCTTGGTTTGTCGGAGCTCATCTTCACCCTCCGCGAACGCCGGGCCGAAGCCTGGAAATCCTTTGGCAAAGCCCTCGGACTGCTGGTAGTCGGCGCCGTAGTGGCGGTCGGCCTCAACGCCACCCGCCTGATGACCACGGCCGAATACGTCAAGGCCACGATGCGTGGCGAGAGCACCGGCCTGACCGAAGAAGGCAACGACCAGCACGGCCTAAGCAAAGATTACATTACCGCTTGGAGCTACGGCATCGACGAAACCCTCACCCTGCTGATTCCCGACTTTAAGGGAGGCCCGTCGGCCGGCACCCTCGGGGCCGGTTCGCATACCGGACGCGCCATTCAGAAGATGAGCGGCTATCCCGAGGGCAAACCCCTCACTTCGAGCCAGCAAAAACGCCTCGACAAGCAACTGTCCAACCCCAACTTCCGCCCGCGCAACCTGCACGAGCTGATGTACACCTTCAACGTCCCCCTGTATTGGGGCACCCAGCCCTTTACGGCAGGCCCCGTGTATGCTGGCGCCATCATCTGCTTTTTGTTTGTGCTCGGCCTGCTGTTGGTTCCTGCGCGCGAACGCTGGTGGCTGCTGGGCGCTGCCGTGCTCGGCATCGTCTTGTCGTGGGGCAAGAACTTCATGCCGCTCACCTCGTTCTTTATCGACTATGTTCCTCTGTACGGCAAATTCCGTACCGTGTCGATGACTCTGACCATCACCTGTCTGGCCATGGCCCTGCTGGGCATGCTCGCCGTGCGCGAATGGTTCGCCAAGGGCGGCGACTCGCGCAAACGCCTGCGCGCGCTTTACATCGCCGGAGGGGTTACCGGAGGCGTCTGCCTGCTGTTTTGCCTGTTCCCGGGGTTGGCCGGCGACTTTGTCAGCACCCGCGACGCCAGCTATGGTGCCGGAATGGAGTTTCTACGCGAAACCCTGCCGCTCGACCGTGCCGCCCTGTTGCGTGCCGACGCCTTCCGCTCGCTGATGCTCATCGCCGCCGCCTTTGGACTGCTGTGGAGCTACGAGCGCTTTAGCAAACTGCATGCGGCGGTCTTCGTTGGCGGATTGGTGCTGCTGGTGTCGCTCGATATGATTCCGGTGGCGCACCGCTACCTCAACAGCCGTCATTTTGTCGATGCCAAGCTGCGTACCGCCCCCTTTAAGGCGTGTGCGGCCGACCGGGCCGTGATGGCCGACCAAAACGGCCAGTTCCGCGTGCTCAACCTCAACCGCGACTTGTTCAACACTTCCGAGCCTTCGTATTTTTACAAGACGGTTGGCGGATACAGCGCCGTCAAACTGCGCCGTTACCAAGACCTGATCGAAATGGCGCTCATCCCCGAAATCGAACGCGTGTCTTCGGCCATGAACGGCGCCCAGACCCAAAGTCAGTTCGACAGCGTGTTCCGCTCGGCGCATATCCTCAACATGCTCAATACCCGTTACCTCGTTTATCACGATGACGCCGCGCCCCTGCTCAATACGCAGGCGTACGGGCCGGTCTGGCTGGTAAGCGCCCTCAAGGTCGTGCCCGATGCCGATGCCGAAATGGCGGCCCTTTCGGAGACCGACCTGTCGCAAGAGCTGGTCATCGACCAGTCGGAGGCCGGGGGGCTGGCCGGCACGTATCAGACCGAGGGCTCGAGCATAGTCCAACGCTCGTACAGCCCCAACGAACTGGTCTATGACTACGAGGGGCTGAGCCCCCAACTGGCCGTATTCTCCGAGGTGTATTACTACACCGGCTGGAAGGCATACGTCGATGGCAACGAGGTGCCCATCCGCCGGGGCAACTGGCTGCTCCGCGCCTGCGAGCTGCCCGCCGGCAAGCACGAAGTGGTCTTGCGTTTCCACCCCGATTCGTATTTCAACGGAAAAATATTCGCGCTAATTTCTTCGCTGCTATTGACTTTCGCTTTTTTGGGTATTATCTTTGTGCGGTTTTTGGCAAAAAAACGCCCTAAGGAAGCTATTGTATGAAAAAATCAGGCGTCAGCACACAACACCTCATCCATTCGCAACTGATATCGGTCATCAGTATCTCGCTGGTGTTGCTTTTGTTGGGCATTATGGCCGTGTTGTTGCGTTTTGCCGGCGACCTGACCACCTATGTGCGCGAAAACCTGACCGTGTCGGTGGTGCTCTCCGATGAGGTCAAAGAAGCCGACATCCACAAACTGGTCAAGAAACTCGACGCCGAGCCCTACGTCAGGACCTCGCGCTTTATCGACCGCCAGACCGCCTTGGCCGAACTGACCGAAGAACTGGGCCAGAATCCCATGGACATCCTCGACTACAACCCGCTGCGGGCTTCGGTCGAAATTAAACTCAACTCCGTTTATACCGAATCTGACAGCGTGGCGGTGGTGGACAGCCTGCTCAGCGCCATGCCGGGGGTCGAAGACGTGATCTACCAAAAGAACCTCATCGACCAGGTCAATACCAACGTCAAGGACATCAACCTGATTTTACTCGGATTTTCGTTGCTGTTGCTGCTGATTTCGTATGCGCTCATCAGCAATACCGTGCGTCTGACCGTCTATGCCAAACGCTTTTTGATTCATACCATGCAGCTGGTGGGGGCCACCGGTGCCTTTATCCGCCGTCCGTTTGTGTGGCGCGGAGTGCTGATCGGATTCCTGTCGGCCCTGCTCGCCATTGCCATGCTTTCGTCGGGGCTGTATTGGATCAGTAGCCAGACCAGCGGGCTCTTTACGCTCCAGCGCCTCAACGGCCTGGCCGGGGTCTTCGGCCTGATGGTGCTGCTGGGCATCGTTATCACGCTGATATCGACGGCTTTGGCGGTGTCGCGCTACCTGCGCTCGAGCAACGACGAACTGTACAAAATGTAATACGCTATATGGAAACATCTCCCAAACAACTCAAAGAAGGTCAGGATTCGGACCTCAAATTCCGCCTCCACCGCAAAAACCTCTTGCTGGTGGCGGTCGGCTTGCTGGCGGTGTTGGTCGGTTTCGCCCTGATGATGGGCCCGTCTTCGGGCACCGGGGTGTTCGAACCCGATATTTTCAGCACCCGCCGCATCGTCGTGGCGCCGCTGATTGTCTTCTTCGGCTACCTGTTTATCGTGGCCGCCTTGTTCTTTCCTTTTCATAAAAAATCTAACAACGACGCCTGATGGAGTGGTACGAAGCGCTTTTGTTGGGGCTAGTTCAGGGCCTGACCGAATTTTTGCCGGTATCCAGTAGCGGCCACCTCGAAATCGGACAAGCCGTTTTGGGTACGGCCGGCGAAGAAAACCTGACATTTACCGTGACCTTGCATGTGGCCACCGTGTTGAGTACGCTGGTGGTGTTGCGCAAGGAAATCTGGGCCTTGATACAGGGCTGTTTCGGGCCTGTCAACCCCTTGATGAACCCCTCGCGCGACTATGTGGCCAAAATTCTGGTGTCGATGATTCCGGTCTTTGTGGTCGGCATGTTCTTCAAAGACCAGGTCGAGGCCTTCTTCGGCTCGGGTCTGTTGCTGGTGGGCGGGTGTCTGCTGGTTACGGCCGCCCTGCTGACCTTCGCCCATTTTGCCAAGCCGCGCGTCAAGGCCGAAATCTCGTACCTCGACGCCTTTGTCATCGGCGTGGCGCAGGCCATTGCCGTGTTGCCGGGTCTTTCGCGTTCGGGAAGCACCATTGCCACCGGCCTGCTTTTGGGCGACCGCAAGGAAAGCGTGGCCCAATTCTCCTTTTTGATGGTGATTGTCCCCATTTTGGGAGAAGCCTTCCTCGATGTGCTCAAAGCCATCAAAGACCCCGGTCTTGTCGGGTCGGGATTGGGAATCGCCCCCCTGGCGGTGGGCTTTGCCGCCGCCTTTGTGTCGGGCCTGTTTGCCTGTAAGTTTATGATCGAGCTGGTGAAACGCCAAAAACTGATAGGGTTTGCCGTTTATTGCTGTTGTGCCGGCCTGTTCGCCATTTTGTGGCAAGTGTTGGCATAAGCGGTGGATTTTAAGGAAGGCGAAATATTGTATTTTGACAAGCCCCTCGGGCTGACCTCGTTTCAGGTGGTGGGCAAGGTGCGTTGGCTGCTGTGCCGCAAACTCGGGGTCAAAAAACTCAAGGTCGGCCATGCCGGCACGCTCGACCCCCTGGCTACCGGCGTACTGATTTTGTGTACCGGCAAGGCCACCAAGCGCATCGAGTCGCTGCAGGCCGGAGTCAAGGAGTATGTGGCGACGCTCCGTTTGGGAGCCACCACGCCCTCGTACGACCTCGAAAAGCCCATCGACGCCGAATATCCGACCGACCACATCGACGAGGCCCTGGTGCGTCGGGTGTTGGAAGGCTTTCGGGGCGAAATTATGCAGGTGCCGCCCGTGTTCTCGGCCGTCAAGGTCGATGGCCGCCGGGCCTATTCGTATGCCCGTAGCGGCGAAGAGGTCGAAATCCAGCCCAAGAAGCTGGTGATTGAAGAAATCGAGTTGCTGCAATGCAACCTGCCCGATATCGTCATCCGGGTGGTGTGCAGCAAAGGCACTTACATCCGCGCCCTGGCGCGCGACATCGGCCAGGCCCTGCAGAGCGGCGCCCATCTGACGGCCCTGCGCCGCACGCGGGTGGGCGAGGTGCGGGTCGAAGACTGCACGACAATCGAAGCGTTCGAAAATTATTTAGACACTATATGAAACTATCGCAATTCAAATTCAAACTCCCCGAGGAGCTGATTGCCCAATATCCGGCTCCTGATCGTGACGAATGCCGCCTGCTGGTGCTGCACCGCAAAACCGGCGAAATCGAGCACAAGAACTTCAAAGAGCTGCTCGACTATTTCGACGACCGCGACGTGCTGGTGTTCAACGACACCAAGGTGGTTCCCGCCCGCCTCTACGGCAACAAGGAGAAAACCGGCGCCCGCATCGAAGTCTTTCTGCTGCGCGAACTCAACGCCGACCTCCGCTTGTGGGACGT
>JAGCZK010000086.1 GCA_017960065.1 Paludibacteraceae bacterium | reverse complement strand
CCACCCGTCGTACGATTACACCGACTTTGTAGAAGGATTGAGACCTTTGAATGAAGGTAATGGAAATGTTGGGTTTGAACGAATGGATGGGGTTTTTAAAGAATTTTGTGGAAGAGCTATGCAGAAGTCGAGCATAGTGGGTTTTGGCCCCATATACGACTCGTTTTTAGAGTCATTGGGGGAAAAACGTATAACCATTAAATCTCAACAAGGGAAATCTTTCGCTGTATCCGTTAATTCAAAAGGAAATTTAAATTTAATGACAGGGGATGGTCTCCAGCCGAATGGTGTGTTAACACGGAAAGAAATTGAAACTGAATTCTTGAAGCTTCAAAAGAATTATTTGGGAGAGGATAACGATAATATCGTTAAATATCCTAATGGATGGGAAGATTTTTTCTTGTCAAAGGAGTGGGTTGACAAAATCATACGAATACAGACTACAAGTCGATTTTCAAACGATAACCGATTGACTACATTAAAAATATGCCGGCTGGTCGCCGATATAATACAAGATGACAATGTTAAGTATTATCGCCAAGAAATAGAACACGCCTTTTCATTGAAGTATGGGCCAAAGAACGAATCTACGAAAAGCTGGCTTATTACAGATATTCAACAGCAGATAAATGAAGGTCTGAAAGATAACATGGATAACAATAATGGAGAAAATGCTCGAAAAGGATATTACAAAGCTGTCGCTCAGTATTTAGATGACAAATATAATCAAGAGAAGGGGGAAACTTGTTCGGATAAGCTATTTGTCTTCATTATTGATGAAATCAACCGTGGTGAGATTTCAAAAATTTTCGGCGAGTTGTTTTTCTCAATCGACCCAGGCTATCGCGGCGAGAAGGGCCGAGTGCAGACGCAGTACCAGAATATGGTTGAAGAAGGCGACCTTTTCAAAAAAGGTTTCTTCGTTCCCGAAAATGTCTATATCATCGGCACAATGAACGATATTGACCGTAGTGTTGAGAGTATGGATTTTGCTTTCCGCCGTAGATTTGCGTTTGTTGAGGTAAAGGCAAATGAAAACACTGGAATGCTTGATGGTAAGACTTGGAAAGACGACGCAATCAAACGAATGAATAGTCTAAATGCTGAAATAGAAAAGATAGACGGGCTTTCATCTGCCTACCACATTGGTGCAAGTTATTTCTTAAAACTCGACAATTATAATGGTGATTGGAGCCAACTATGGGAATATCATTTAGATGGTCTTTTACGGGAATATCTGCGTGGCACACAAGGGGTTGACGAGAATATGAAAAGACTTGAAAATGCGTATAATTTAGAAAACGCCACCGATGACTCAAATTCGAACAACGGATAATTCACCGTACACGCTAAAAACCGATAGCGAATTGAGTGCTAAATCGGACATCGAACGGATTGCCGACGTTAAAATCGCCAATTTGAAGCTCGATGACAACCCCAACCTGCTCGTTTTTCCGCAAGCGTTGGGGCATCATGGAGATGACATAGGCGAAGGCGTCATAATTAGTTTGTCGGATGATAAAATCAGCACGGGCAATATCATGGGGTTCATTGGCGTGAACAACACGCAGATTGATATCCGCTCGCGCTTTGCACAGCAGGATGATGAGGATTATTTTCTGCACTATATGTTGCAGAAAGTTTTTGCTATCAACTTGTTTAATATCAAGCACACCACCAACAATCAAGAACGGATTTTTGACTTTTTGCTCTACTTGTTCCCTTACTACCTGAAAAAAGCTGTGGCCCAGGGTGTTTTCAAAAAATACCGCCGTTTTGAGTTCAACGATGCCAACATTCGCGGACCCATAGACGTCAATCGGCACATTCGACAAAACATACCGTTTAGGGGAACGGTGGCATATACCACGCGCGAACACAGTTACGATAATGAAGTGACTCAGTTGGTTCGTCACACCATCGAGTACATCCGTACCAAAACAAGTGGCGCTACGATTTTGAATAACGATTCGGATACAAAATTATTTGTCAGTCAGATAGTTATGGCAACGTCGTCGTACAATGTCCGAGATCGGCAACGTGTTATCAATCAAAACCTTCGGCCAGTGCGGCATCCTTATTTTTCGGCCTATACCGACTTGCAAAAGATTTGTCTTCAAATCCTTCGCCACGAATCCCTTAAATATGGTCAGGAGAAAGATCAGATTTATGGAATTTTGTTTGACGGAGCATGGCTGTGGGAGGAGTATCTTGCCAAAATTCTAAAAGATTTTGGATATACTCACGCTGAGAATCCTAATGAGAATCGTGAAGGCAAAAATCCGATTACTTTATACAATGGGAATCCTCGCTATCCAGATTATTATAAGGGCAAGCAAAATAAGAATTTTAAATATGGAGATGATATTCCTGACGATAACGATGTTCTTGATGCAAAATATAAAATGTTAGACTTTTCATCGGCTGCTCGAGACGATATTCACCAAATTGTAACATATATGCATATTTTGCCTTCCAAGAGGGCCGGACTGATATATCCAAGTATTGGAAAATCAGAAATAAAGAAACAATACAAGATTTACGGAATGGGTGGTGAAATTCGTATTATCGGATTTCAAGTGAAACATAAAGTCAATTCTTTTGACGACTTTGTGAAAGAAATGAAGAAGGTAGAGGATAACATACTATTTATGAAATCCGAGTCCACTTCCTCCCCTCAGCACTCCTAACTTCCACCCTCAACTCGCTCGATGAAAAACTTTGCGGCAATAGATTTTGAGACGGCTAATTTTGAGCGGTCGTCGGTGTGTGCGGTCGGTGTGGTGATTGTGCGCGATGGGGAATTTGTCGATTCGTTCTACTCGCTCATCCGCCCCGAGCCGAACTATTACCACTTCCGGTGCTGTCAGGTGCACGGCCTGTGTGGCGACGATACAGACAACGCGCCGATTTTTCCGGAGGTGTGGGCACAGATAGAGCCGCTAATCGATGGTTTGCCGCTGGTGGCCCACAACCAGCAGTTCGACGAGAATTGCCTGAAGTCAGTGTTCCGTACCTATCAGATGGACTACCCGGATTATGACTTTTACGACACGCTTTGTGTTTCGCGCCGGGTGCTGCCGCAGTTGGAGAATCATCAGTTGCAAACCGTAGCGGCAGCATGCGGTTACAACTTGGAGCATCACCATCATGCGCTGGCCGACGCCGAAGCCTGTGCCTGGATTGCGCGGGAGATTTTGTAGCCGGGCAAAAGACCGAAAAGCGTTAAATTGCACCGCGAAGGCGCAAAAAGTCACACATTTCTGCACTTTTGTAGTGCAACTTTGTTTTTTTGCAGAAAAATAATAGTCCTATGAATATCAATCTGGTGAATTATATGCAAAATCAATATGCGTTTTTGCAAGATCAGAGCCAGATAGGGCCTTGTCGTGATATGATTAACGGTTTGCGTTGGTGCTGGCCTGCCCGGTAAAGCGGAACCCTGCCGATTCTACGGCTTTGCGAATGGCCGATTCGGAGGCGGTGCCGCTCACGGTGAGTGTGCGGGCACTGACATTGGCTTCGGCGGCGTTTACTCCGTTTACTTCCATTACCGACTTTTCAACCGATGCCTTGCAGTGGTTGCAGTTCATACCTTCAACACCATACACACAGGTGCCCTCTTTTACTTGTGTCTTTTTGAAGCGATCCAGAAATTTCATGATCATGGCCCAAAGAATAAATATAACTAACAGTATTGAACAACCATAATGCAACACTTTCCACGCAACTGTCGGCGTGCTGCAGCACGAGCCGTGGTGGACGGAAACCGGTGCGATGTCGGTACCGATGCCGATAGAATTGACCAGCAGTCCGAACAACACCGACATAACGACAATGGTGGCGAGGTAGATGGTTGTGAAGCGAGTACCAAGCGATTTGCGTACTACCAGAACCGATGCAATGTTGACAGCCGGACCAGCCATTAGCATGACCATGGCGGCACCTGGAGAAAGCCCTTTGAGCATGAGTGCTGCCGCCACGGGAATACTGCCGGTGGAACAGATGTACATGGGAATCGCAATAAGCAGGATTACAGCCATCTGCAATAGCGGTTGGTTGCCAAAACTCAGGAAGAATTCATCGGGAACGGCAATGCCAATCAGCGCTGCAAGCAAGAGTCCGAAGAACAGTCTGAATCCGATGTCTTGCATCATGTCGAAGTAGGCGTACTTCAGCACGCGCCACAGACGGCTTCCTTTATCGCGAAAAACGGTTGTGGCGGCATCGTTTGTGTCTGCGTTGTCGTTTGGCACAAACCGGTTAGTCAACCATCCGCCAATCAGCCCGGTCGTCAGGGCAGCCACCGGACGGGCAATGGCAAAGCCGATGCCCATTACCGAATAGGTGGCGAGAATAGAATCGATGCCAGTCTGCGGAGTGGCGATGAGGAACGAGGCAACGGCTCCCGTCGATGCTCGTTCTTTCTTTAGGCCAATTGCCGTAGGGATGACACCGCAGGAGCACAGTGGAAGCGGGACTCCAAGCAGAGCGGCCCATAGCACCGACAGTTTGTTGTCGGTCGAGAGGTATCGGCAATAAAAACCCTTTGGTACATAAACGTGCAGCACCCCTGCTATTAAGAAACCTAATAGCAAGTATGGGCTCATTTCGCCAGTAATTTGGATAAAAGCCAACCAAAAGTTGTGCAAACTCATGCGGTAAGGGTTCGATTTGTTGAGGCAAAGATACAATAAATTTTATTCCCCGACAATCCCCGATTTTGAGGATAGTAGAGTCTAACGATTCTGCCCCAATGATATAAGGCAGCAGTGAAAAAATGATTGAAAATTCGAAGTAGCGTGGCGGATTTGAAAAATTGCGCAAGTTTGTGTATATTTGGAGAGAAAAGCAAGCCCCTTATGTCACAGAACCTTTTAAACAAATACGTCTGGCTGGTGGACACCATCTACAAGGCGGGAAAAATCCCGTTCAAGGAAATCAACCGCCGCTGGCTTGAGAGTGATTTGAGCGAAGGCGTTGAAATGCCGTTGCGAACCTTCCATACCTGGCTCAACGAGGCGCAGGATATTTTCGGGCTGGTCATCCAGTGCCAGCGTAAGGGCGGTTACCTCTACTACATCGAAAATGCCGAAGAAATAGAGCGCGGCGGCCTGCGCAACTGGCTGTTGGGCACCCTGTCGGTGAGCAACACCCTGCTGCAGAACCAGGCGCTCAACGACCGGATCCTGCTCGAGGACATCCCGTCGGGCCACGCCTGTCTGACCACCGTGCTGTCGGCGATGAGGTTGGGCAAACTGCTGCATGTCACTTACCAGGGCTATTACAAAGATCATGAGTCGTCGTTCGACCTGGCCCCCTATTGTGTCAAACTCTTCCACCAGCGCTGGTATGTGATTGGCGACAGCCTTTGCGGACAAGCACCACGGACCTATGCCCTCGACCGGGTGCGCTCCCTGTCTGTTAGCGAGGCGTCGTTTGACTATCCCGCCGACTTTAATCCGGCCGGATTTTTTGCCTCGTGTTACGGTGTGATTCGAGAGGATACGGGCAAGCCCGAAACCATCCGGCTGAAAGCCACGGCCCATCAGGCCTGTTACCTGCGCTCGCTTCCTTTGCACAGCTCGCAGCGCGAAATCGAAACCAACGACACCTACAGCGTCTTTGAGCTGAAACTGTGCCCGACTTTCGACTTTTTGCAGGAACTGCTGAGCCAAGCCGACCGTGTCGAGGTGCTGGCTCCCGAGTCGTTGCGCCGCCAATTGATGGAGGAAGTGGAGCGGACGTGGAAGATGTACAAGGGTGATGCCGCCCGATAATCAGTTTTCGAGCAATTCCTGAAACGACTTGCAGGCAAACGGATCGGTCATGCCTGCGATAAAGTCGGTTACCGCCCGCCGGTAGTCGCGCTCGTCGGAGAGGTCGCCGTAGATTTTTTCGTTCAGATAATTTTCGCGCAAAAGGCACTGTTGGTCTTTCGGAGCGATTTCCGTCAGGCAATAGCAGCGCAGCCATTCGCGGAACACTTCGACAAACTTGAACTCGCGTCCTTGGCGGGCATAGAGCCGGTGCAGGGTGTCTTCGCCGCCATACAGCCCCATCAGATAATTGAACACCTCCTGAATGACCAGCTCGGCGTAGTGGCGGTAGGGAGCCAGCCGCGGATGGTCGTAGATGTAGCGGTAGTTGAACTTTTTGATGGCATTGAGCAAGTCGTTGGCTTCGTCGCTGAAACGCAGGCCGTCTTGCGGATTGCTGTGCCGGCACAGGTCGGTAATGAGCCCGTGCATGATCGATGAGGTGTTGAGGGCGTCGGTCCGGCCGTAGCGCCGGGCCAGTGCGTGCAACTCGTCGAGTTCCTGGTGGCCGAGGTAGCCGAGCGTGACGGCATCCTCGATGTCGCGTCCGAGGTAGGCGATTTTGTCCGACAACTTGACCACGCACCCTTCCCAAGTGGCCGCCTGGTATTTGCCGGGGCGGTCAAACTCCGACAAGTCGATCAGCTCGCGGCGCCGTTGAATGCCGTTTTGGTCTATCTCGCCGCAGTGCGACACAATGCCGTCGCGAACGGCGTAGGTGAGGTTGAGGTTGTGGTAGCGGTTTTGGTGGTCGGGCAGCAGTTCGACCCGATCGACCAGGTACAGCCCGTTGCGTTCGTGCCAGAACGGTTCGCCCGACACTTTTGTCAGAATCTTTTCGCCCAAATGTCCGAAAGGGGCGTGCCCCAAGTCGTGGCCCATGGCGATGGCCTTGACCAGGTCTTGGTTGAGCCCGAGCGTGCGGGCGATGGTATTGGCCACCGACTCGACATGGGCGACATGCTCGATGCGGGTGCAGATATGGTCGTTGCCGGCCCCGTTGAAAAAGACCTGGGTCTTGTGCTTGAGCCGGCGGAAGCTGTTGGAGTGCAGGATGCGGGTGTAGTCGCGGGCAAAGGCGCTGCGCACATCGCCCGATTTGTCGTAGAGCGGTTGCAGCCGGGCCTGCAGCGGGTGTTCCGCACCGGGCTGGAAGGTATCGGGGGTGGCTTCCTGCCAAAAGGGTTTGTCGTATGCGCCAGATGTTTCGCTCATGACTTGTTTTTGTATAAAAACGGGACCGGCAGGCCGGTCCCGTCTGAAGGTTGTTTTTTTCGAATCTTATCCTAAGAACGAAATCAAAATACCGGCGGCTACCGCCGAGCCGATTACACCGGCCACATTCGAAGACATGCAGTAGTTGAGCACATGGTTCTTCGGATCGTATTTGAGGGCGATGTCGTTGGCGACACGCGAAGCCATAGGCACGGCGCTCAAACCGGTTGCACCGATAAGCGGGTTGATTTTCTTCTTTGAGAACACATTCATCAGTTTGACCAGCATGATGCCGCCGAAAATCGAGAATCCGAAGGCCAGGAAACCGCCGGCGACAATGCCGATGGTGGTCCAGTTCAAGAAGGCTTCGACCGTCATGGTGGCACCTACCGACAAGCCTAAGAAAATGGTGGCGGCGTTCATGATGCCGTTCGAGGCGGTTTCAAACAGACGTGAGGTGCTCGAACCGATTTCCTTAATCAGGTTACCGAACATCAGCATGCCCACCAAGGCCACAGCGTCAGGAACGATGATGGCTACAATCGTGGTGGTGACAATCGGGAACAGAATCTTGAGCGTACGCATGTTTTTGAACTCCGTTTTGGAAGGATAGAGCTTGTCCTGTTCCTTCATGTTGATGGAGAGTTCCTTTTTGGTGCAGGTCAGTTTGACCACCAACGGGATGATGACCGGTACCAGCGCCATGTAGGAATAGGCGGCGATGGCAATCGGAGCCAGCAAGTGCGGCGCCAGCTTGAGGGTGGTGAAGATGGCCGTAGGACCGTCGGCACCACCGATGATGGCCAGCGAAGCGGCTTCGGGCATGGTGAAGAAATAGGAGGCGACCAGCAATACGGCGAAGATGCCGAATTGGGCACCGGCTCCGAAAATCGCCAGTTTGAGGTTGCGCAGCATGGGACCGAAGTCGGTGAGCGCGCCTACACCCATGAAGACGATGGGCGGGAGCAGCCCCGATTTGATGAGCGCATAATAAATGTAGTTCATCAAACCCAGGTCGTGTGCAATCTCGGGTAAGGGCATTTCATACACGTTTTTGGCCACTTCGACCCCGTTTTTGGTGTAGTGGACCAAGCCCTCGCCGTCGGCGCCGAGCACGCCCATGCCACCGCCGGGGAAGTTGGCAATCAGCACGCCAAAGGCGATGGGAATGAGCAGCAGCGGCTCAAATCCCTTCTTGATGCCCAAGTAGAGCAACACGAAGGCGAGCAGGTACATGATGAGGAAGCGCGGGTCGGCCACAATGTCGCCGATAGCCGTCATTCCGTAGATTTTCTCAAATACATCTTCCATGGCATCAGGCTTTAATCTTCATAATCACGTCGTCTTCGGCTACGCTGTCGCCGCTGTTGAAGCAAATGGCGGTTACGACACCGTCGCATTCGGCGGCAATGGCGTTGAAGGTCTTCATGGCTTCGATGTAGCAAACCGTCTGGCCTTTTTTCACGGTGTCGCCCACCTTAACGGCGGTGTCGCCCGAGTTTTTCACCAGGTAGAATTTGCCTTCGAGCGGGCTGGTCAGGTCCTGGCCTTCGCCCGATCCGGCGGCCAGTTGTGCGGGAGCGGCGGTAGCGGTGGCTGCGGGCAGTGCACTGCCGGCCTCACCCAAAGTGACCTTGTATGATTGCCCGTTGACTTCGACTTGCAGGGTCTGGGGCAGGGCCACACCGTGGCGGCAGCCTCTTTCGGCCTTGCGTTTGGCCAGGTCGGCCTCGAAGTCGGCCTTCGCCTTGCCCGATTTGTAGGCGCGGTATTGTTGCGGGTGCATGGCCAGTTCGAAGAGTTCTTCGTCGTCCTGACCGAAGTCCCAGTTGTTTTCTTTCATTTCCTTGCGGAATTCGTCGAGCGCGTCGGGGTAGTTGCTTTGCGGATCCTCGTTGTGGAACTGGCGGCCTTCGGCTTCGGCCTTGGCAATCAGTTCTTTGTCGAGTTCACCCGGCAATTTGCCCGCTCTGCCCAGCATCATGTCCCAAATGTCGTCGGCAATCATGCTCCAGCGCTCCTTGCCTTTTTCCATCTGCATGACGTTCATGAGCGCCATGTTCTTGACATATTGGCTGAAAGGCGTTACCAGACAGGGGTAGCCCATCTTCGGCCATACGTACGACACTTCGTTGAACAGCTTGATGAGCAGTTGGTCTTGCGTCATCGGCTGCTGGCCGTTTTTGGCCTTGTATTTGTTGATGCTTTCGAGGTTGGTTTCGAGGTCGGTCATCAGACTGCCCATCATGCCGCCCGGAAGTCCCGGAGCGATGAGCAGCGAGTTCATCAGACGGTTGCGGGGCGGAATGTAGCAGCCCAAGAAATCTTCCATCATGCCGAAAATCTGCGAACGCACGTCCATGTAGGCTTCCATGTTGATTTCGGGAACGCTGAAACCGGCGTCCTTGAGCATGGCTTGCACGGCCAGCACGTCGGCGTGACCCGTACCCCACGAAAGCGGTTCCATGCCTACGTCCACATAGTCGCAACCGGCTTTGCAGACTTCCAAAATCGAAGCCATGCTGAAGCCCGGGCCTGCGTGGCTGTGGTATTGTACCGGGATATCGGGATATTTGGCCTTGATGTTGGCGACGATGGCACCCAGCGAAGCGGGACGGCCGATACCGGCCATGTCTTTCAGACAGATTTCGTCGGCGCCGGCCTCAATCAGTTCGAAGGCCATCTTGGTGTAGTAGTCCACTGTGTGCAGCGGCGAAAAAGTGATGCAGAGGCTGCATTGCGAAATCATGCCGCCTTCGTGCGCATAGCCGATCGAGGGGATGATGTTGCGGGTGTCGTTCAAACCGCAGAAGGTGCGGGCGATATCGGTGCCCTGCGCTTTCTTCACTTTGTAGAACAGTTTGCGCACGTCGGCCGGAACCGGGCTCATGCGCAGGCCGTTGAGGCCGCGGTCGAGCATGTGGGTCTGAATGCCGGCTTCGTGGAAGGGTTTGGTCCACTCGCGAACTGCTTTGTTGGGGTTTTCTCCAAACAGGAGGTTGACTTGTTCAAATCCACCGCCGTTGGTTTCGACGCGTGCGAAGCATCCCATTTTTACAATGGAGGGAGCTACTTTGACAAGTTGGTCAACGCGCGGCACGTATTTGCCGGCCGATTGCCACATGTCACGAAAAACGAGACTGAATTTGACTTCTTTCTTTTTTGCCATGACGGGTTATGTTTAGGTATTATAATTTTTCAATGGATTGTACTCCTTTTTTACCTCCGCTGAGTTGACGGACGGCGATTTCGATGGCCTGGCGCACATTCGGATCCACGGCGCCGCCGTTGGCCGCTTTGACTTGCTTGACTTCTTCGGGGAAGAACTTGTTGACGCACCAGATCAGCAGATTGCCGAAAAGAATGACCAGCAGCAATACGCAAAATACGGTTGCCAGACCGATCAGCATCAGGGAAATGGGAGAAGGATAGTTCATAAATTGTATATTTTCTGTATTTTTATCCTGTTTGAGCGTCTTTTGTGCTATTTTTATGCAAAAAAAACCGTTGCAAAGTTAAAAGTTTTTTCGAGAAAATAAAATAAAAAATCGCAGTATAATTTGTACAAAATTGTTTTATCTAACAGTTTTTGCCGAAACGCCCCCCTTTGTTTTGAAATCGCATTCGGACGGCACCGAAAAAAAACAAACCAAAAGAATGTGTTTTCAGAGAAAATAATGTATATTTGCAAGGTCTTTTAACAGATTCTATGATCAGTTTTACCATTGCCTTGTGCCTGTTGGTCGTCGGTTATTTTTGCTACGGACGGTTGGTGGAGCGGGTTTTCGCTCCCGATAACCGGACAACGCCCGCCACGGCCCTCAACGATGGGGTGGACTACGTCCCCATGAAGCCCTGGCGTATCTTCATGATCCAATTTCTGAACATTGCGGGCCTCGGCCCGATTTTCGGAGCCATTATGGGCGCCAAGTTCGGCCTCGCCTCGTATTTCTGGATTGTCTTCGGCTGCATATTCGGCGGCGCGATGCACGATTATTTTTCGGGTATGCTGTCGATGCGCAACGAAGGTTGCAATTTGCCCGAACTGCACGGCAAATATCTTGGAGAACCGTTCCGTCAGTTTTCGCGTATCTTCACGGCCATTCTGCTCCTGCTGACGGCGGCAGTCTTCGTCTCGGGGCCGGCCGGCCTTTTGTCGGAAATGACCCCCGACTACATGACGACCATGTTCTGGATTGTCGTCATCTTTATTTATTACATGGTGGCCACGATGCTGCCGGTCGATAAAATTATCGGACGCATTTACCCGCTGTTTGCCGTGGCGCTCCTCTTTATGGCCGCCGGCGTGCTGGTGATGCTGTATGTGCGTCATCCGCAACTGCCCGAGGTGTACGAAGGTGTCCGGAACACGCATCCGGCAGGGCTGGAGATTTTCCCGATGATGTTTATCAGCATCGCCTGTGGAGCCATTAGCGGTTTTCACGCCACGCAGTCGCCCCTGATGGCACGTTGCATGACCAGCGAACGCCAGGGCCGGTGGATTTTTTACGGCGCTATGGTCACCGAAGGGGTGGTGGCCCTGATTTGGGCGGCCGCAGCCATTTACTTTTTTGGAGAGCACGGTTACGATGAGTCGAATGCCGCGGTGGTGGTCAAAACCATCACCTCCGACTGGCTCGGCACCTTTGGCGGCGTGCTGGCGGTTTTGGGCGTGGTGGCCGCACCGATTACCTCGGGCGACACCGCTTTGCGCTCGGCGCGCCTGATCATCGCCGACATGCTGCACATCAGCCAGGTGCGCATTAGCAAGCGGTTGCTGGTTTCGGTTCCGCTGTTTTTGCTGACCTTGGCCTTTTTGGCCTACAGCCTGCACGATAAGGACGGTTTCAATGTCATCTGGCGCTACTTTGCCTGCGCCAACCAGTCGCTGGCCGTGCTGACGCTCTGGACGATGTCGGTCTATATGTGGCACCACAAGGGATGGTGGCATGTGATGACCTTGCTGCCGGCCATCTTCATGACCTCGGTTTGCGGCACCTATATCCTGTATGCCCCCGAAGGTTTCCATCTGCCCTACGGCCTGTCGGTGGGCATCAGCCTGCTGGTGTCATTCGCCTTCACGGCCCAGTTCTATTGGCTCATGCGGCACAAACGGTTGTATAATCCCTAAACACTTATAATTTTTTACACTATGAAAAGATTTGGTTTAATTTTCGCAGCACTGATTGGAATGGTTTCCATGATGTACGCAGAGTCTTGTATCAAGACCGTGACTTCTGACAAGGAAGAAGTGATTTACAGTTTGGCAACGGTGCAACGGATCACCTTTGACCAAAACAACAACGAAAGCTCGATGCGGGTGCAGTTCAAAAACGGAACCGCCGACAAAACCGACGTCAAGACGGTGATTTTTGCCGATGCCACTCCGACCGAAGTGGCCGAATTTTTGGGCAGCGACCTGCAGTATTTCCTGTTCCCCAACCCGGTTCAACAACTGCTGACCCTGAAAGGTCCCGACGCCGGTACCGAAATTCTGGTGTATGACCTGACCGGCCGCCTGTGCCTGCGCACTGCCGCCGAAGAGGGCGGCACCCAACTCAATGTGTCGAACCTGACCCCCGGACAGTACATTATCCGTGCCGGCTCGACCGCATTGCACTTTGTAAAGAAATAAGCATGAAAAAAGAGACTCCCACTTCGGCCGAGGCCCGACACATCGCCTTGTTGAAAGATGCGGCATGGATCGACCGGGCTTTTGCCTTTGCCGACGGTTACAAACAGTTTTTGGATGCATCGAAGACGGAGCGGGAGGCGACCAATTACGCCCGTCAGGCCCTCGAAAAGCACGGTTTCCGTGCTTTTCGGTTTGGCGACGCGTTGAAGGCCGGCGATAAAATCTACTTCGAAAACCGGCACAAATCCTTGGTGGCGGCCGTTATCGGAACGGCACCGGTGTCGGAGGGCATCCGCCTGCTGGCGGCCCACATCGACTCGCCGCGCCTCGACCTCAAACCCAACCCTTTGTACGAAGACAACGAACTGGCGCTGCTTAAAACCCATTATTACGGGGGCATTAAAAAGTACCAGTGGACGACCATCCCCTTGGCCCTGCACGGAGTACTGATGCTCGCCGACGGCCGCAAGGTGGAGGTGTCGGTGGGCGAAGACGAGGCCGATCCGGTCTTTTATATCGACGACCTGCTGCCGCATTTGGCCCAAGACCAGATGAAACGCAGCCCGGCCGACCTGATCAAGGGCGAGGAGCTCAACGTGGTGGTCGGTTCGCTGCCCCTGGCCTCCGACGACGATTCTGTCAAGCAGCCGGTCAAAGCCAAAGTGCTCCAGTTGCTGCAAGAAAAAACCGGCATGGTCGAGCGCGACTTTTTGTCGTCGGAGCTCGAAATCGTACCGGCCTTCAAGGCCAAGGACGTCGGCCTCGACCGGGCGCTGATCGGGGCTTACGGACAAGACGACCGCGTGTGCGCCTATCCGGCCCTGCAGGCCTTGCTCGCCCAACAGCAGCCGCGCCATACGGTGGCGGTGGTGCTGACCGACAAGGAAGAAATCGGCAGTGTGGGCAACAGCGGCCTGCAATCGGCCTATTTCCGTTATTTCGTGGCCGAAATCGCCGAAACTCTCGGCAGCAACGAACGGACGGTGCTGTTGGCTTCGAAATGCCTTTCGGCGGATGTGAACGCGGCGTTTGACCCGACGTTCGCTTCGGTTTCCGAAAAAATGAACGCCTCGTATATCCACCGGGGCGTGGTGCTGACCAAATACACCGGGGCGCGCGGCAAATCCGGCGCGTCTGACGCCAACGCCGAATTTGTGGCCGAGGTGCAGCATGCCCTCGACCAAGCCGACATCCCCTGGCAAACCGGCGAACTGGGCCGGGTCGATCTGGGTGGCGGCGGCACGGTGGCCGGCTATCTGGCCAACTTGGGCATGGAAGTGCTCGACGCCGGTGTGCCGGTGCTGTCGATGCACGCCCCTTACGAACTGACTTCCAAACTCGACGTATATGCCAGTTATCTGGCGTTTGACCGATTCTTAAAACTGTAAGCTATGGCATTTAACAAAATAGGCATATTGGTGGCCATGGACAGCGAGTTCCGCCTGATGCAGGGCCTGCTGACCGATGCGCACGAAGTGGCGGCCAACCCGCGTTTGCTGGTAGGGCGTGTAGGTCCGAAACTGGTGGGTCTGATGAAAACCGGTATCGGCAAGGTCAATGCCGCCGTATCGGCCAAAGAGCTTATCGACGATTTCGCTCCCGACTGCATCGTGAACACCGGCGTGGCCGGAGGAATCGACCGCTGCCTGTCGGTGGCCGACATTGTGGTGGGCGGCACCACCTGCTACCACGACTTTTATGCCGGCGAGGTGGCCGACCACCTCAAAGAGCTGGGCTTCCCTGATGAAATCCCGGCCGACAGCCGCCTGACCGCCTCGTTGCAGCAATTTTCCAAAGACCTGCCTTACGTCAAGTTCGGACAAATCTGCACCGGCGACCAGTTCATCACCAACAACGCCGCCCTCGAGGCCATCAAGGCCAAGCGTCCGCAAGGCCTGGCCGTCGATATGGAGTCCAACAGTGTGGCCCATGTGTGCTACCTCAAGCACGTCCCCTTTGTGAGCTTCCGCATTATCAGCGACACTCCCTGGGTCGATAATCAGGCCGAACAGTACGCCGACTTCTGGACTTCTGCGCCGCAAAAGAACTTTGACCTGTTGCGCAACCTGATTCTCAATATCTGATTCATGCACCTGTTTTACGCTCCCGACATCCGGCAAAATCCGGTTCTGCCCGAAGAAGAGTCGGCCCACGCCGTGCGCGTTTTGCGGCTCGAGGCCGGCGAGAGCGTGGTTGTGCTCGATGGCAAGGGAGGCGTGTTCGAAGCCACGATTGCGTTGGCGCACCCCAAACACTGCGTGCTCAACAGCCTGCAACCGCTTACGCCTCCGACGGTTCGCCCGTACCGGCTGCACATCGCCATTGCGCCGACCAAAAACATGGACCGGCTCGAGTGGTTTGTCGAAAAGGCGGCCGAAATCGGCATCGACGAAATTTCGCCGGTGTTTTGCCGCTTTTCCGAGCGCAAGGTGCTCAAGAACGAACGGCTGCAAAAAATCCTCGTTTCGGCCATGAAGCAGTCGAAACAGGCCTTCCTGACCCAGCTCAACGAGCCTTGCCCGTTTAAGGAATTTGTCGGTCGGGCACAGGCCGACCAGAAATTCATTGCCCATTGCCACGAGGCCGACAAGCGTCTGCTGTCGCACGAAATCCGAAAGGCAGCCTCGGTGCTGGTGATGATCGGACCCGAAGGCGACTTTAGCGAAGAAGAGGTGGAACTGGCGCTCGCCAAGGGCTACGTTCCCGTGTCGCTGGGCGAAACCCGGTTGCGCGTCGAAACGGCCGCCCTGGTCGCTTGTCACACGGCGGCGCTCATCAACGAACTCTGAAATTTTATTCGAAAAACAACTCCCAGTCCGACATCAGACTGCTGACGGAAGGGTTTTTGCCGGCCATGGCCTTTAGCTTTTCCTTGTTGCCGGCAGCCAGTCGCTGCGGCAGGCTTTCGTCCACCGCCAACTCCAGGCGGATGTGGTCGTTGTGCAGGTTTTTGTGCAGGTAGTCAAGCAGTTGCGGCTCGATGTTCTTTATTTCCTGCGCCGCTAAATTGCCCGGCACTTCGAGCCGGATGACGTGGTCTTTGATGGCCGGTGTTTTCGAAAACAGGTAGTGGATGCGTGTCAGCGACGGAATCTGGTGCTTGAACGACACCCATGCGGCCAAAAAAGACTCCATGGTGTATTCCGCATTGTTGGTGGGGGCTTGGGCCGGAGCGGCGACGAAGCTTTGCTTTCCCAGCCCCAACGTGTCTTTGAGTTTCAAGCCCGTGCGAATCGACGACAGGCTTTTGCCACCCACCTGGGTGGGGGCGGGCTGGGCCGGCATGGCGACGGGTTGGGGAGTGGGCTTGGCGGCCGCAGGTTGCGGAGCGCTGGGGGCCGGTTGGCTCGGGCTGGGCGTGGCGGGCCGTGGAGCGGCTGCCGCCGTGGGGAAGAAGGCGATTAGCGGTCGCTTACGGTTGAGTCTCCGGATTTTTTTTTTGCTCCGAAAGTTGGCACATTCGGATTAACATCAGTTCCACCAGCAGGCGCTTGTTTTTGCTTTGTTTGTACTCTTGCTCGCACTGGACGGCCAGGTCCATGGCGTCGTACAAAAAGTCGTTGGAGCAGCCGGCCGCCTGCTGTCGGTAGCGGTCGCGGATGCTGTCGCCGACCTCGAGCAAATTGAGCGTGGCCTCGTCTTTGCTGACCAGCGTGTTGCGCAAATGCGCCGCCAGGCCAAGGATGAAATTCTCGGCGGTGAAGCCTTTGAGCAGCAGGTCGTTGAGCAGTAGCAGCGACTCTTTGATCTCGCCTTTCAAAAAATGGTCGGTGAACCGGAAGAAATAGTCGTAGTCGAGCACGCCCAAGCTGTCGATGACGTTTTGGTAGCTGATTTCCTTGCCGCAGAAGCTGACAATCTGGTCGAAGGTCGAGAGAGCGTCGCGCATGCCGCCGTCGGACTTTTCGGCGATGACGCTGAGTGCGTCGGCATCGGCTTTGACCCCTTCCTTTTCGGCGATTTGCTTGAGGTGGGCCACGGTGTCGTGGATGGTGATGCGGCTGAAGTCATACACTTGGCAGCGCGACAGGATGGTGCTCAAAATCTTGTGCTTTTCGGTCGTGGCCAGGATGAAGATGGCGTACGAGGGCGGCTCTTCCAGGGTCTTCAAAAAGGCGTTGAAGGCCGAGGTGGTCAGCATGTGCACCTCGTCGATGATATAGACGCTGTATTTGCCGGTTTGGGGCGGAATGCGCACCTGTTCGATGAGCGAGCGGATTTCGTCGACGCTGTTGTTGGAGGCGGCGTCGAGTTCGTGAATGTTCATCGAGCGCCCTTCGGCAAAAGCTTTGCACGAATCGCATTCGCCGCAGGCTTCGCCGTCGGGGGTGCGGTTGGTGCAGTTGATCGTTTTGGCGAAAATACGGGCCGTGGTGGTCTTGCCTACGCCGCGCGTGCCGCAAAACAGGTAGGCGTGCGCCAGCTGGTTTTGGCTGATGGCGTTCTTCAGGGTTTTGACCAAGGCTTGCTGGCCGACCACCGTGTCGAAGGTGGCGGGGCGGTATTTCCGGGCAGAAACGAGGTATTCAGACATATTTTTGCGTTGATTGCTCTGCAAAGTTAATCAAAAAAATCGAACCAAGGCAGGCCGGCGCGAATTTATTCTTCCGCTTTTTTGCCGCCGGTTTGGTCTGCGGGGCGGCGCCAGGCGATGACCAGCTCGGTGACGGACGCATAAAGCAACAGCAGCACCCACCAGTTGCGCCCGGTGTACATCAGCCAGGCGCTGACGATGTAGCAGGCGAGGGCGAGCATGAGCAAAAGCGTCAGGTGCTTTTGGCGGCTGTCGTTGCCCGTGTAGCGGGTTTGGATCCGGGCCCAGCACATCGGCACGAGGCCGACGGTGTAGCAGATGGCGCCTGCCTCGTGGTTCCACATATAGCCCACGGCACCGCCGAGCATCAGCAGGGCGCTCACGGCAAAGACCCAGTCGTATTTACTTATCCCCTTCATATACGATATACAGGTCTTCGTCTTCGGCCTTCATGTGGTAATGTTCGCGGGCAAAACGCTCCAGGTCTTCGGGGTTGTTGCCCAACTGTTCCCTACGGGCGTTGTTTTCCTTGGATTTTTGCTTGAACTGGCGGATTTCCTTCTCCAGCTGCTGGATTTGGCGTGCGTACTGCCAACGGGCCCGGTAGTTGTAGGGACGGGCAAATATCATCAGCAGGGCGAAGGCGGCCAGAACGACCGCATATTTCAAGTTTTTGCGTATAAATTGCAGGAATGGTTTCATCCTCGCAAAGATACTGCAATAAATTAGAAATCGCAATTCTAATTGGAAAATTTATTGTAACTTTGCGGTGGTTAAATGAAATCTCGAAAAACACTATGGCAAAAGAACTTACATCAAGAGCGGAAAATTATTCCCAATGGTACAATGATTTGGTAATCAAAGCCGATTTGGCCGAGAGTTCGGCGGTTCGCGGCTGCATGGTGATCAAGCCCTACGGCTACGCCATCTGGGAGCGTATGCACGACGAACTGGACCGCATGTTCAAGGAAACCGGTCACGTCAACGCCTATTTCCCGCTCTTCATTCCCAAGTCGTTCTTGAGCAAAGAGGCCGACCACGTCGAAGGCTTTGCCAAAGAATGCGCCGTGGTGACCCACTACCGTCTGAAACAAAACCCCAACGGACCGGGCGTGGTGGTCGATCCGGCCGCCAAGCTCGAAGAGGAGCTGATTGTTCGCCCGACCTCCGAAACCATTATCTGGAGCACCTATAAAAACTGGATCCATTCGTACCGCGACCTGCCGATTCTGTGCAACCAGTGGGCCAATGTGGTGCGTTGGGAAATGCGTACCCGTCTGTTCCTGCGCACGGCCGAATTCCTGTGGCAGGAAGGCCATACGGCGCACGCCACCGAGGCCGAGGCCATGGCCGAAGCCCAAAAGATGCTCCATGTCTATGCCGATTTTGCCGAGAACTTCCTGGGCATTCCGGTCATTCAAGGCGTCAAGTCGGCCAACGAGCGTTTCGCCGGTGCGGTCGAAACGTTCTGTATCGAAGCCCTGATGCAGGACGGTAAGGCCCTGCAGGCCGGTACCTCGCACTTTTTGGGCCAGAACTTCGCCAAGGCCTTCGACGTGACTTTCGTCAACAAAGAAAACAAACAGGAACTCGTATGGGCGACCTCGTGGGGCGTTTCGACCCGTCTGATGGGCGCGCTCATCATGTCGCACTCCGACGACAACGGCCTCGTGCTGCCGCCTAATCTGGCTCCGTATCAGGTGGTTATCGTTCCGATTTACAAAAACGACGAACAGTTCCAGGCCGTTGATGCCCGCATCCGTCCGTTGGTCGACCAGCTCAAAGCAGCCGGGCTGCGTGTCAAATACGACAACGACGACACCAAGAAACCGGGTTGGAAATTTGCCGAATACGAACTGAAGGGCGTTCCCGTACGCCTGGCGTTGGGAGCCATGGACCTCGAAAAAGGCACCATCGAAGTGGCCCGCCGCGACACGATGACCAAAGAGAGCGTGCCGTTCGACGGTGTGGTCGGCTATGTGGCCGGTTTGATGGACACCATCCAGAAGAATATCTTCCAAAAGGCCCTCGACTACCGCCAATCGGTTACCCGCGAAGTGAACAGCTACGAAGAGTTCAAAGTGGAGATTGAAAAGGGCGGATTCCTGCTGTGCCACTGGGACGGCACCCCCGAAACCGAAGAGAAAATCAAAGAAGAAACCAAGGCGACCATCCGCTGCATACCGTTCGACGGCGACAAGACCCCGGGCAAGTGCATGGTGACGGGTAAGCCTTCGAAACAACGTGTGGTCTTCGCCCGCGCCTATTGATGCGCTGGCGGGGTACGCGATAAAATCACGGCATATTGGGTCTTAAGAGTCTGTGGTCGGATAACAAGGCAGAGGTAAAAGACGTCTTTTACCTGGTGGCGTTGCAAGGCATCAACTTTGTGGCGCCCTTGTTGGTTTTGCCCTATCTGATGAAGGTGCTCGGGGCCGAGTGCTTCGGCTACATCGGCTTTTCGCTGGCCGCCTGCCAGTACCTGCAGTTGGTGGTCGATTTCGGATTCAACCTCAGCGCCACCAAGCGCATTGCCGTGGTTCGCGACTGTCCCGACGAAGTCAACCGGATTTTTTCGGCCACCTTTTATGCCAAAATGTGCCTGCTGGCCCTGTCGGCCGTACTGCTTGTCCTCATTTCGCTGATTCCCCGCTTCGAGGTGTATCGGCAAACCCTCTACCTGTTGTTCATCTCGGTGATTGGCAATGCGTTTCTGTTCGTGTTCCTGTTTCAGGGCATCGGACAGATCAAGTGGGTGTCGGTGGGCAACGCCATTTCCAAATTCGCCTTGCTTCCGCTGACCTTCGTGCTGGTCAAAGGCCCCGACGACGTGCTGATAGCCGCCGCCCTGCAGGCCTTGGTGTCGGTCGGCGCCGCCCTGTTTACCCTGGTGCTGACCTGGCGCAACCATTGGGCGCGCCTGGTGCCGGTCGGTTGGGCGGCCGTCAAGACCGAAATGCGCGAAAGCTGGCCGATTTTCCTGTCATCCGCCGCCACCAATGTCTATACCGCCTGCTTTGCCTTGATTTTGGCCTGGTACGCCCTGCCCGAGGATGTGGGCCGTTATTCGGCCGTTGACCGGGTGATGCGCGCCCTCTGCTATGCGGTGTTGGTGCCGGTGTTGCAGGCTTTTTATCCCAAAGTGAGCCGTCTGGCGGCCACGGCGCGTGCCGAGGCGGTCCGCTTGAGCCGGCAACTGATATGGGTGGTGCTCTCGGGCATGCTGCTGGTGGGCGCCGCGCTCTTCTTCGGAGGGCCTTGGGTCGAGTACTGGCTGGGCAAAAACTATGTCGGAACCGGGCAACTGTTTCGTATCGACGCCTTTGTGCCCCTGTTTGTGGGCCTTGGCGGAGTGTTCGGGCAGCTCTTTCTGCTGGCCCTCGGCGGCGAAGCCGACAAACGTCGCTTCCAAAACACGTACCTGGCGGCCTCGTGCATCGCCTTGGGCTCGGTGCTGGTCCTCACGCCGGCTTTCGGCATGATGGGGACGGCGGCGTCCTTGTTGCTGACCGAGTTGTCGGTCTGCCTAATGTTTTTTATCTTTGTACGCAAAGGGGCAAATTTCAAATAAAATGGATTCGCAGATTCAGGTAAGCATATTGATGGTCAATTATGGCACGGCCGCCTTGATGCAGGCGGCGGTGGACTCGGTTGTCCGTCAGGTGCCTCAGCAGGTCGGCTACGAGTTTGTGCTGGTCGATAACGCTTCGCAGCCCGATGAGGTGCGGCAGATTCCCGCGCAGTTTCCCGGTCAGCAAATTCAGGTTTTGTGCCTCGACCAAAACGTCGGGTTTGGCGGTGCCAACAATGCCGGTTATGCCTTGTGCCACGGGGCGTACATCTTCTTCCTGAACCCCGACACCCTGCTCAGAAACGATGCCGTCGGCATTTTGTGTTCGTACCTCGGGCAGCATCCCGAAGTGGGGGCCTGCGGCGGCAACCTGTTCGACGCCCAGGGCTTGCCCGCCCATTCGCACATGCTGCTGCCGCCTTCGCTGAAACTGGAGTGGAGCATTCTGTTTGGCGACCGTTGGGTGGAGTGGTGGTGCGGCCGCTCGTTTTCGCACAACTATACCGGCCAACCGCTCGAGGTGGCCTACATTACCGGGGCCGATTTGCTCGTCCGGCGTTCGGTTTTGGAGCAGGTCGGGTTGTTCGACCCCGCCTTCTTCATGTATTACGAAGAGACCGATTTGTGCAAACGCATCCACGACGCCGGTTACCGGGTGATGAATGTGCCCCAATCCGAAATCGTGCACCTCGAGGGGGCCAGCTTTAGCCAGCAGGCCCGCCGCGAACACCTGAAGGCGCAGTCGCGCCGCCTGTATTACCGCAAACACTTGTCGCGTTGCGAGGCCTTGGCCTGCTATGCGGTGCTGACGCTGAGCGCCTGCCTGCACTGGTGCTGGCATCTGCTTTCGGGGCACCGCCTGCAGCGCGCGTATTGGGAAACCGTTTTAAGGGAGATGTAAATGGGATATAGCGGCCCCTACATAACCATGATTCTGCTGCTCATCGGCCTGTCGGTGATGCAGTTGTCGCTGCGTTGGTCCGATCGGGTGCAGAAGTTCTTCCAGCTCTTGGCCATGGCCGTGTTCCTGCTGTTTTACGGCACCCGGGCCTACGTCCAGACGGATGTGACGATTTACCTGCCCCTGTTCGAAGACATCCCGCGCTTTGGCGACGGTTTCTTGAAATTCTTTTTCACCGAACGCTCGTACGAACCCGGCTTTGTCTTTTACATGTCGTTGTTTAAGCAGTTGAGCACCAACTATTTCTTCTTTTCGTTTTGCAACACGCTGGTCGATTTGCTCCTGCTCAACTGCATCTTCCGGCGCTACCTGCCCCGCAAGCTGTACGCCTTCTTCCTGCTGACCTTTGTGGTCTATGCCGGAATGAATATGGAAATCAACATCCTGCGCAACGCCAAAAGCATCCTGATTTTCTTCTTGTCGGTGCCTTACATCGAGCGGCGCGACTTCAAGCACTTTGCGCTTTACCTGCTGCTGGGGATATCGTTCCACTGGTCGTCGCTCTTTTTCCTGCCCTTCTACTGGATTCTCAACCAGCCGATCGGCTCCAAAAAGTATTGGATCATTTTCGCCTCGTCGGTCGTCTTTTATTTTGTTGCGCCGCTGGTGGTCAACAACGTGGTCTGGCTGGTCAGTCAGACCGGCGGTATCCTGGGCGAAAGAGCCACTGCTTACCTGAAGGAATATACTTACGTCCAGACCAAGAGCCTGAGCGTGGGCGATGTCGAGCGGGTGGTGTTCGCCTTTTTGCTGGGGCTTTCGTTTAACCGCCTCCGCGAGCATACACCGCACTATCAGTTGCTGTTCAACATGTATGCCTGCTACTTCTTTGTGGCGATGGCTTCGCACGGCATGTTGGTGCTTTACGACCGGATTTGTCCGCTCTTCATCCTGTCGTGCTGGATTTTGTACCCCCTCCTGCTCACCGCTTCCAAACAGCTGGTGGCCCTGTTCTATTTTCTGCTGTTTTCGGCATCGGGCCTCGGCCGTATCCATATCATGACCAACAACGAGCCTTGCTCGTATTACGATTCCTGGCTGTTGACCGATAAGTACATGTCGTTCGACGAGCGTGTGGAGATTTACGAGGAAAGTGACGCCCGTATCCGCGAGGAGAATGAAGAAAAACGAAAGGAGGCCGAAAAAGATGAAGAGTAAAAAGAAGGTGTTGTTAGTGACGCAGTCGCTTTCGTATGGCGCTACCGGCGGAGGCAACCAGTCGGCCAATTTTGCCCAAATGCTGGCCCAAATGCCGTCCGTCGCACTCGACATTGCGGTTTTCGGACCCGAGCAGATGCTGCTGCCCCAGATGGATTCGGCCACGGTGCTCGATTTTCGCTGTCCCTGCCATCGGTGGCGCACCCTTTGGCGCAGCCTGCAAGTGCAACCGGCGTTTGTGAGCGGCAGGATGTATCGCCGCCTCAAGGCGCAAATCCGCAACGGGCAGTACGATTTGGTGGTGGCCGACATTTCGCTGTTCGGCCGTCTGATCCGTTACGTCAAGAAACACCGGCTGGCCCCTACGATGGCCTATTACCAGAATGTCGAGTACGACTTTAGCCGCGACCAGGCCCGTGTCGGTGGGCTCAAATACCACTTTTTGCACTGGTGTGTGGCCCGCAACGAAGCCCTTTGCTCGCGGTATGTGGATTATACCGTGTTGGTGAACGACGAGGAGGAGGCGCGTCTGCAGCAGCTCTACGGCCGCAAGATGGATTGTCACCTGCCCGTTTTTATGCACCGGCCGCAACGGACGGTAGCGCCCTCCGAGTCCCCTGATGGTTTGCGGATGCTGTTTGTCGGATCCGATTTCTATGCCAACGTGCATGGCATCAAAT
>JAGCZK010000085.1 GCA_017960065.1 Paludibacteraceae bacterium | reverse complement strand
GGGCAGTGTTGTCGGCGCAGCTGTCGGCGCTGCTGGAAGACATGCCGGTGGCAGCCGTCAAAATCGGCCAAATCCCGAATCTCGAGGCCGCGGAAGCGGTTTTTGAAACCCTGCAGCCTTATTTGTCGGCGCATCCCGTGCCGGTGGTCTATGATCCGGTCATGATTTCGACCAGCGGCCACCCGCTGATGGCGCCCGACTGCATCGGCTATGTCGCCGAAAAACTCTTCCCGTGCTGCCGGCTGGTGACTCCCAACCTGCCCGAAACCGAATGCCTGCTCGGTGCGCCGGTGACCGATGCCGAGGCGGCAGGCCGCCTGTTGGCGGCGCGCTACCGGACCGCATTCCTGATCAAGGGCGGTCATGCCGAGGGCGGCCAATCGACTGACTGGCTGGTCGATACCGACGGCTCGTCGTACCGCTACGACGCCCCTCGCATCGACACTCCCAACTTGCACGGCACCGGCTGTACCCTGTCGTCGGCGATTGCCACCTATCTGGCTCAAGGCCAGTCGCTTGAGGCGGCTGTTGGCCGGGCCAAACCATTCCTTACCGAGGCGATTCTGCGGGGCAAAGACCTGCGTTTGGGCGGCGGCAGCGGCCCGCTGATGGTGTTCTGACGCACGATTTTCTCTTTTGTTGAGAAGATGCGCGCCCGATATTTGCGAAAGTGCGGAAAAATCCTTATTTTTGTGCACTTAATTTCAATAGCAGAATTTTAATCGTTTAATCAAATTTTTTATGTGGTTATTTAACTCCTCCGTCGGAAGAAAGGTCGTGATGAGTATCACGGGCGCTTCTTTGGTGTTGTTCCTCCTGTTCCATGCCTCCATGAACCTGGTGGCGATTTTCTCGGAAGAAGGCTACAACATGATTTGTGAATTTTTGGGTGCAAACTGGTATGCGTTGGTAGGTACTGTCGGCTTGGCCGGCCTGGCTGTCATCCACATCCTCTTTGCATTCATCTTGTCGGTACAAAACTATCGCGCTCGCGGCAATGCCCGTTACGAAGTGACCGATCGTCAGGAAAGTGTGGAATGGGCCTCGAAAAACATGCTCGCACTCGGCTTTATCATCCTTGGCGGCCTTTGTGTGCACCTGATCCATTTCTGGTCCAAGATGCAGTTGGTTGAAATCATGGGCCAGTTGCCCGAAAGCGGCGTGGAACTGATTCGCCAGACGTTCAGCCAATGGTACAACGTCTTGATCTACCTCGTATGGTTCGGTGCCATCTGGTTCCACCTGACGCACGGTATCTGGAGTTCGATGCATACCCTGGGTTGGAACAATAACATCTGGATGCCCCGCATCAAATGCATCGCCAACATCTTTTCGACCCTGATCGTGTTGATGTTTGCTTCGGTGGTGATTTACTTTTTCGTTATCTCTTTGATGTAATCCGTTTGAAAAATTAAAACTACACAATATGGCAAAGCAAGAAGAAATCCAAGAAAAGATTGACGCCAAGGTCCCCGAAGGACCTTTGGCTGAGAAATGGACCAATTACAAGGCCCACCAGAAACTGGTGAACCCCGCCAACAAACGCCGTTTGGACATCATCGTCGTAGGTACCGGTCTGGCCGGTGCTTCGGCTGCCGCCTCGCTGGCCGAAATGGGATTCAACGTGCTCAGTTTCTGCATCCAAGACTCTCCGCGCCGTGCACACTCGATTGCCGCACAAGGCGGTATCAACGCGGCCAAGAACTATCAGAACGACGGTGACTCGGTTTACCGCTTGTTCTACGACACCATCAAAGGTGGCGACTACCGTGCCCGCGAAGCCAACGTTTACCGTTTGGCCGAAGTGTCGAACAATATCATCGACCAGTGTGTGGCCCAGGGTGTTCCCTTTGCCCGCGAATACGGCGGTTTGCTCGACAACCGTTCGTTCGGCGGCGCCCAGGTGTCGCGTACGTTCTACGCCAAAGGCCAGACCGGCCAGCAGCTGCTGTTGGGTGCCTATTC
>JAGCZK010000084.1 GCA_017960065.1 Paludibacteraceae bacterium | reverse complement strand
CTTTCAATCTACACAGGCTAATAATTGTGAACTTCCCATTTTTGTAAGCCCCCCCTAAAAAATCGGGCAGTTCAATAACACCAAGATATAACAAAACATAAAACACGACATAAACTCAATCACACCCAAAGGACATGAAAACAAGACATTTAATCCTAGTGGCACTTTTGTCCACAGTGATTATCCTGACCGGATGCGAAAAACAACATCCCGAATACAAAATACAAATTGTGGATAATCATGATTTGATTCCCGGACAGCATTGGAAGCTCACCGTGATAGAGCTACCATATACGTATGATTATTATAAGGTTTATGGCTATGAAGATCGATATGAAACCATCAGCAACACCGATATCCTGTGGGAGGTTGAGTCCCCTGAAATTGTTTCCATTGATTCATGCGGGGGGGTAACGGCGCACAAATATGGGGAAACCCGTGTAACCGCCTATTACGCACCCTACAACTCCACATACACGACAACCATCAAGGTTGGAGAGTATCTTGATTTTAGTCCTATCTACAACCCAACCCCTCTGGAAAGCCACGATCTATTTAACCAATTGATCAAGCAAGGTGTTGATAGTAACCTTGACAACATGATTTCGGAAGACGAAATACATGCCGTAGAACAACTGGATCTAACGGATGTCACTTTCCCTTACATTGATGTATGTACAAACTTGAAACGGTTGGAGATCTCCACCTGGGGTAATTTCAAAATGGTAAATAACACGAAACTGGAATACGTTGAAATCATAAATGCAGGATGGATGTTCCTCGACCGTAATGACAACTATCAAGAAACCGAATTGAACGTAAAACTGGATCTTTCCTCCTGCTCTGAATTAAAATATCTTGAGCTGGGAGAATGCATACTTGAAAATGTCGATCTGTCCGGTTGTTCCAAACTTGAATATCTAGATTATTACGGAGAAAAAGCCAAACCATATACCTTCGACTGCCGCAATTGCCCGAATTTGCTCTATGTCAACATAGACTCCTTTCACAAAGCGTTATCTTGTGGCAGATATAATCAAAACAGCATAATAAGATTGGATCCTTTCTTTCATTATTATTATTCACAAAATCCCCAAAGAGAACGCACCCAAGCAGAGAAAAATGAACTCGCCTATAATGGCGGCCTTTCCGAACTATTTCCTTGGAGTTCGGGGTTAACCCAAGAAAACCGAAATGTACTCGTAAATTACGAATGGTATTTCAATGCCACTCTAATTCAGTGATAGTTTCAATTACAAACAATTTTATCACTGATACCATGAAAACATCCAACATCCTGATGCCGGGCATTCTTGCATTGATGTTCTTAACCGCCTGCCAAAAAGAGGAACCGATGGCGTAGCGGGACGCTACGTCGAACTGTTGGCTATGTAAAATCCGCCACAAACAACCGAAAAAATCTGCCACAAACAACCGAAAAAAACCGCCACAAACAACCGAAAAATCACAAAAAAGCATTGTTTACCCAAATAAAAGGCGTATCTTTGCCGGTAGAATACAAACCGTTATGGCAGATTACAAACAACGTATAGCAGACCGGATTCTTGAACGCAAAGTGCTTGGCAAGGGAGCCGTTTTGATTGAAGGCCCCAAATGGTGCGGTAAAACAACGACCGCCAAGCAATTGGCAAAAAGTGTGTTGGACTTGGGAGATGCATCTGTGCTGAAACAGAGCACCCTAATGATGGAGATAAGCCCGAAGTCCCTGTTGGAAGGAGCCACCCCCCGCTTGATCGACGAGTGGCAGGCATTGCCTTCCATTTGGGATTCCATACGAAGCGAGGTGGACAAACGAGGCGAGCCGACGCAGTTTATTCTTACAGGCTCCTCCGTACTTCCCGATGCAAACGATACCATACATAGCGGAACCGGCAGGTTTGCCCATGTCATGATGCGCCCGATGAGTTTGTATGAATCGGGGGAATCCACCGGCACGGTAAGCCTAAGGGATTTGTTTGACGGGAAAACTCCGGAAGTACAAAGAAACTCCTTGAAAATCGACGACTTGGCTTATCTAACCTGTCGCGGCGGATGGCCGTGGGCTACATTGATATCACCCAAAGTTGCGCTCGACCAAGCCTTTGACTATGTGGATTCCGTCATCAAGCGGGACATGCAACGTGTTGACAAGGTGAAAAGAAACCCTGAACGCACAAGAGCGCTTCTCCGCTCATATGCCAGAAACATTGCTCAGCAAGTGTCATATTCCACCATACGGAAGGATATGCTTTCCAATGATGCAAGTACGTTGGATGAAGATACGGTTGCAGACTACATCAAGGCATTGAAGCGGCTTTTTGTCATTGAGGATCTCGCTGCTTGGAATCCCAACATCCGTAGCAAGGCGGCTGTCAGGACAAGCGACACCAGGCATTTTGTCGACCCTAGCATTGGTACTGCCGCATTAGGACTTGGACCCAAGGACCTCGTCAACGATTTACAGTCGTTTGGACTGTTTTTTGAAGGTTTGGTTGTCCGCGATCTTCGTGTGTATGCCGAAGCGTTGGACGGCGCATTATACCATTACAGAGACAGCAATGGTCTTGAATGTGACACGGTACTGCATCGTCGCAACGGCAGTTACGCCCTTCTCGAAGTGAAGCTTGGCGGTGAAGAACTCATCAACGATGCCGCCGAGAGCATGATTGAACTCGCGGACGACATTGATACGGACAAAATGCCGGCTCCTTCGTTCATGGCTGTTGTTGTTGGTGTTGGCGGGTTTGCGTATCGCAGGAAAGACGGCGTTTACGTCATCCCTATTGGCTGTTTAAAGGACTGAATTTCCCCATGCCCCTCCGCCGCTTTTCTGTACGGCCCCCTAAAAATCGGACAGTTCTGAATTAGACAAAAAACAGTAATATTGTCAAAGAAACAAACCAGTGGTTTGACGCAGAGAACGGCGTAGCGAGGACGCTACGCCGAACGGGGGCATGTCTGTATGGTCAATCGTACCCTAAAGAAATACAATTGTTGAAAGACTTGGTTTTGAAAAAATATAATAAAGCTACCATTTTTATAAAGGATGGCGAATTATGGAGGTTATCATGGTAACAAAATTCAAAAATAGGTTAGATTGTGCTTTGTATATTAGAAAGCAAATGAATACGTTTTTCCCTTTATGGGAAGAATTCATATTTGAATACGAAAACTTGCCCAATGGTATTATGGAAGTTGATTTTCGTTATAACGATTTGATTATTCAATTTCAACAAGATAGAGGAAGTTTGGATTTTTCAGTTATTAAGAATCATAAGGAACCTTCTAATTTTTCATGGGAAGATGATATTCATAGAGGAATCATTGCTTCCATTCCCGACATTGATCCTGAATGGTATTGTACACCATGCGTAGAACTTATTGATTTTTACATAAATTTTCTAAAAGAACGAATAGACACATTTGTGTGGGATGAATAAATGTGGCGGTTGAATAAGCTTTTGAGAATTCAACATGAGACGCAGAGAAACCGACACGGTAGTGTTTCCTTTTGTGGATACTTTTTGAAACAGTATCCACAAATGCTGACAAGGTTGATATATACGATAGTGGATAAATATCTGCCTGCATATTTGCGAATGTTGTGATTTTTTACGAATTTCGCAACATAAAACGAACTCTATGAAAGGTATTGTGCTCGCAGGTGGTTCGGGTACCCGTTTGTACCCCATCACAAAAAGTATTTCGAAACAAATCATCCCGGTTTACGACAAACCGATGATATACTACCCCATTTCCATTCTGCTGCTGGCCGGCATCCGCGAGATTCTGATCATTTCGACCCCTCAAGACCTGCCCCTGTACAAAAACCTGTTGGGCGACGGCAGTGAACTGGGTATCCGCTTTGAATATGCCGTGCAACCCTCGCCCGACGGCCTGGCGCAAGCCTTTTTGATTGGCGAAAAATTCATCGGCAGCGACCCGGTCTGCCTGGTGCTGGGCGACAACATCTTTTACGGCTACAACCTCAGCAACATGCTCAAAGAGGCGGCCAAACTCCAAGACGGCGCCATGGTCTTCGGCTATTACGTCAACGACCCCGAGCGCTACGGTGTGGCCGAATTTGACGCCAACGGCAAGGTGCTCTCGCTCGAGGAGAAGCCTCAGCACCCCAAATCCAACTACGCAGTGACCGGCCTGTATTTCTACGGCAACGACGTGGTGGCCAAGGCCAAAACCCTGAAGCCTTCGGCCCGCGGCGAGCTCGAAATCACCGACCTCAACAAACTCTACCTGGCCGAAGGACGGCTCAAAGTGCAACAGATGGGCCGCGGCGTGGCCTGGCTCGACACCGGCACGCACGACAGTTTGCTCGAGGCCTCGAACTTCATCGCCACCATCCAAAACCGCCAGGGCTTGCAGGTGGCCTGCCTCGAAGAAATCGTGTATAAGTACGGGTACATCAGCCGCGAGCAGCTGCTCAAGCTGGCCGAACCGCTCAAAAAGAACTATTACGGGCAATACCTTATCAAAATTGCCAACGAAGCACATATTTACTGAGCATGGAAGTCATTGAAACAGGAATCCGCGATTTGTTGATCATCCGTCCCCGCATTTTCGGCGACAGCCGGGGCTATTTCTGCGAAACCTACAACGAAGCCCGCTACCGCGAAGCCGGCATCACCCAGCGTTTTTGCCAGGACAACCTGTCGAAATCGTGCTACGGTGTGATTCGCGGCCTGCATTTCCAACTCCAACCGGCCTCGCAGGCCAAACTGGTGTCGGTGGTGCAAGGACGCGTCTATGACGTAGCCGTCGATTTGCGCCAGGGCTCGCCCACCTACGGCCGTTGGTACGGCGTGGAACTCGACGCCGAAAGCAAGACGCAGTTTTTGATTCCGCAGGGATTCGCACACGGTTTTTCGGTACTGAGCCCCGAAGCCGTGTTCACTTACAAGTGCGACAACTTGTACGCTCCCCAACTCGAAGGCGGCATCCGTTTCGACGACCCCGACTTGGGGATCGACTGGAAGATACCGGCCGACAAGCGCATCATCTCCGAAAAGGACACGCGTCACCCGTTTTTCAAAGACCTCAAGACCAATTTTACGTATTGATGAAACGCATACTTGTTACAGGAAGCAACGGCCAGTTGGGCAGCGAAATCCGCCTGTTGGCCCCGCAATACCCCCAATTCGAGTTTGACTTTACGGATGTGGCCGAACTCGACATCACCGACGCCCAGGCCGTTGAGCGGCATATCAGCCAAAACCAGACCGGCCTGATCATCAACTGCGCCGCCTATACGGCGGTTGACCGGGCCGAAGACGACGAGGCACTATGCCAACGCATCAATGCGCTGGCCCCCAAGATTTTGGGCGAAGCGGCCGCCAAACACGGCATCGGCGTGCTGCACGTTTCGACCGACTACGTGTTCGACGGCACCTCGTGCCGCCCCTACCGCGAAGAGGACCCGACCTCGCCGCGCTCGGTCTATGGCCGGACCAAACTCGAAGGCGAGCGCGCCCTGACCGGCGCCTGCTCCAACGCCGTCGTTGTCCGCACCGCCTGGCTGTACAGCGAGTTCGGCAACAATTTTGTCAAAACGATGCTGCGGCTCGGACGCGAAAAAGACGCCTTGGGCGTGATTTTCGACCAGGTGGGCACCCCCACCTACGCCCGCGATCTGGCCGCCGCCCTGCTGCTCATCGCCGACAAGGTGCTCAGCCAAGGCTTCGGCGCCTACGCCGGCACCTATCATTTTACTAACGAAGGGGTGTGCAGCTGGTACGACTTTACGCTTAAAATCCACCAGATGGCCGGTATCGGCAGCTGCCGCGTACGCCCCATCAAATCCGAAGAATATCCCGCAAAGGCGCCCCGCCCGCATTACAGTGTGCTCGACAAGTCGAAAATCAAGTCGGTTTTCGGCCTCGAAATCCGTCACTGGGAGCAGGCCCTTGCCGAATGCATGACTTTGCTTGCCTGACAAACGACCATGACCGAAGAAACCATCCTGCTCAACGAAGCCGACCCCGTGCTGTTTTGCGGAGTGAACAACGCCAACATCCGCCTGTTGCGTGTGCTTTACCCCAAAATCAAGATTGTGGCCCGTGGAAGCCACATCAAGGTGACCGGCGAAGACAAGGACGTGCAGCAGTTTGCCCGCAAGGTGGCCGAAATCGAATCGTACATCGCCGAGTTCAACACCATTAGCGAAGCCACGCTGATTACCATGGTCAAGGGCGAAACGCCCGACACCCCCACCACCGACGACCTGATTCTTTACGGTCAGAACGGCAAGCCCGTCACGGCCCGCACCGCCGGCCAGAAGAAGCTGGTGACCGCCTTCGACGAAAACGACCTGATGGTGGTCGAAGGGCCGGCCGGTTCGGGCAAGACCTACACCGCCATCGCCCTGGCCGTCAAGGCGCTCAAAAGCAAGCAGGTGCGCAAAATCATCCTTTGCCGTCCGGCCGTCGAAGCCGGCGAAAAGTTGGGATTTCTGCCCGGCGACATGAAAGAGAAAATCGACCCCTACCTGCAACCGCTCTACGATGCGCTCGAAGACATGATTCCGCCGTTCAAACTCAAGGAGTTTCTCGAAACGGGCGTCATCCAAATCGCCCCGCTGGCCTTTATGCGCGGCCGCACGCTGAGCAACGCCGTCATCATCCTCGACGAAGCCCAGAACACCACCATCGCCCAGCTCAAGATGTTCCTCACCCGGTTGGGGTTCAACTCCAAGATGATTGTCACCGGCGACGACACCCAAATCGACCTGCCGCGCCAAGTCACCTCGGGCCTGGTCCACTGCTATTCGGTACTGCAGGGCATCAAAGGGGTGTCGGTGATCCGTTTCGACAAAAAGGACATTGTGCGCCACCCCTTGGTCAGCCGCATTGTCGAAGCCTACGAAAAACAAGAGAAGAAACAAGAACAACAATAAAAACCAACGCATTATGAAAGCATTAACAGCTACCGACTTCAACTTCAAAGGTCAAACCGCCGTTTATCACGGCAAAGTACGCGACGTTTACAGCATCGGCGACAAACTGGTGATGATTGCCACCGACCGCATTTCGGCCTTCGACGTGATTTTGCCCGAAGGCATCCCCTACAAAGGACAGATGCTCAACCAACTGGCCGCCAAATTCCTCGACGCCACCGCCGACATCGTGCCCAACTGGAAACTCTCGACGCCCGACCCCATGGTCACCATCGGCCTGCGTTGCGAGGGTTTCCCCGTCGAAATGATTGTACGCGGCTACCTCTGCGGCAGCGCCTGGCGTGCCTATAAGAGCGGCGTGCGCGAAATCTGCGGCGTAAAGATTCCCGAAGGCATGAAGGAGAACCAGAAATTCCCGACTCCCATCATCACTCCGACAACCAAAGCCGAAATCGGCGAGCACGACCAGGACATCTCGAAAGAGGAAATCATCGCCCAAGGACTGGTTTCGGCCGAAGACTACGCCCTGCTCGAGAAATACACCCTCGCCTTGTTTGAGCGTGGCACCGAAATCGCCGCCAAACGCGGCCTGATTCTGGTCGATACCAAATACGAGTTCGGCAAGCACAACGGCAAAATCTACCTGATGGACGAAATCCACACGCCCGACTCGTCGCGCTACTTCTATGCCGACGGCTATCAGGAGCGTTTTGCCAAGGGTGAGCCCCAAAAACAGCTGTCGAAAGAATTTGTGCGCGAATGGCTGATGGACAACGGATTCCAGGGCAAAGCCGGCCAAAAAGTGCCCGAAATGACGCCCGCCATCGTCAAGGGCATCAGCGACCGCTATGTCGAGCTGTTCGAAGCCGTTACCGGCGAAAAGCTGCAAAAGGCCGATACCGACAACATTTTGGAACGCATCCGCACCAACATCGAGCATGCACTTTAGATCGCGTATGACTCCCTCCCGCCAAGTGCTTCGCGAAACGCTGTACCGGCAATTGTCGCAACGGGCGTTGGGCAAGGTGTTACTGACCTTGTCCAAACTGCCTGCAGGCCAACAAAACGAGCGTCTGGACGAGCTTCGCAGCACCTATCGGACCCTGCTCAACTACCATTTTGAGGGCACGGCCGACCCCAATCAGGAGGAAGTCATGACGCATTTGCTCCGGCAGAGCTGGGAACTCACCGACGAGTTGCTGCTGGCCCAATCGGCCAGGCCCTTTTCGGAGCATCCGGTGTTTAACCCGCTCTGGGAACCCAACCACTACAAAGAAGAGCAACAGGCCTTCTTGCGCAAGCTGCTGAACGACCCGACCGGCGACAACAATGCCCAACTGGCGGTTTCGGCCGTGACGCTCAGTTGCCTGTATGTTTTTGACGAGGCCAAAATGCTCTGCCTCGTCGAAGCCTGTTCGGCCGAAGACCCCACCGTCCGCCTGCGTGCGCTGACCGGGCTGCTGATCTGCCTGATGGTTCACGCCCGGCGCATCGAGCTGTACCCCTCCATCACCAACGGCTTGCAGCTGCTCTTCGACGACGTGCGCCACATTCGCGACGCACAGACGGTTTTGCGCCAACTGGTGGTCTGCCTCGAAACCGAAAAAATCTCGAAAGACCTGCACGACAACATCCTGCCGATCCTGACCCAGACCGCCCGCGAAATGCAAGAGAAGCCCAAACCGGCGGCCAATGACGAGGAAGAGGAGGAAATCGAGTTTCTGGAGCATTGGGACGAAGTGCTGCACAAAAGCGGGCTCGAACGCAAGATGCAAGACTTTGCCCAACTCAAGATGGAAGGCTACGACGTCAACTACTCGAGTTTTTACCGGCTCAAGAGCTTTGCGTTTTTCCAACGGCTCGAAAACTGGTTCATGCCCTTCGACCCCGACTGCCCCGACATTCGCGAGGGCGTGCAGACGCTCCACGAAAACTTTCCGCAAGTGGTCGATGCCCTGATGACCAACGGCTTCATGTGCGACTCGGACAAGTATTCGTTCTTTCTGTCGCTGGCGCAGATGCCGGCCGAATACCGCCAGAATGCGGGATTGCAGCTCAAGATCGACTCCTCGCAAAGCCACGACCGCGAAATGACCGACAGCGCCTCGTTCATCAACCTCTACCTGCAAGACCTGTACCGTTTTTTCAAACTCTACCCGTCGCGCAACGAGTTTACCGATGTCTTCGCCCTGCCGCCCGACATCAACCACCTCCCGTTCTTCCGGCACATCAACCCCGAAAACGTCTTCCTGCCCGAATGGGGGCAACGGCTGATCAAGGCCGGACAATACGCCGCCGCACTGACGGCCCTGCTCAAGCAAGCCTCTTCCGACGACGGTTCGGCCACGGTTTATCAGAAAATCGGCTACTGCTATCAGAAAACCGAGGCCTGGCAACTGGCCATCGACAACTACGCCAAAGCCGACATCATCGAGCCGGACCAAGACTGGACCCAACTCAAAATGGCCCAGTGCCACCGCCAATTGGGGCAAAACGAACAGGCAGCCAAACTCTACACGCAACTGAGCCACCGCCACCCCGACCAACCGCGCTACATCGAGCCGCTGGCCATCTGCTGGTGTGCGCTGGGGCGTTTCGACGCCGCCAAAAAGCTGTTCGAAAAGATGGAATACCTTTGGCCAAACCGCAAAAAATCAGACGATTACCGCTTCAACTACGGATTGGTGCTATGGCAGGCCGACGAGCGCAAGCCGGCCTTGGAGCAATGGAAGACACTCCCCGTCGAAGAGCTCGAAAACGCGCTGCGCCAGGCCGCTTCGGCGTTTCCGCCGCAGGAGATCAGTCTTATCTGCGACTATTTCAGCCTCTAAAAAAAACTTACAGATAGTGCTGCAGGATGCCGGCGGTGTCGATACCGAAGGCCACGCCCAAATGCAGCAGGATACCGCCCCAGATGTGCTTGGTTTCGAAGGCCAGCGCGCCTAAGATGTAGCCGCCGAAAAGCGAGGTGACGGTTTCGCCCAAAGGTTTTCCGAAATGCAGGGCGCAGTACATAAAGGCCATCGGCAGCACGGCGTCCTTGCCCATTAGCGAGGCCATGCCGATGACCAGAGCGCCGCGCAAGGCCAACTCCACCCCGACATAGTGCAACGAATAGCAACTGTCAAACAGCAACACCTTGCCCGCATCCGACAGTCCGAACAGGGGTTCGTACTCCCATGGCCTGAAGACGGGATACATTTCCTGAAAACTCGGCATAAACGAGGCGACGGCCACAAAAGGCAGGATACAGGCGACCAAAAACAGGTATTGGCCGATGTAGGCCGACGAGCGTCCGATGCCGTAGAAATTGGGCAGGTAGCGGTCGAAGGTTAGTTTGGCCAGCACCAAAAAGCCCAACGGGCCCAAGGTTGATTTGGCAAAGAAAAAGGCCCGGTACAGGAACTTGGTTTCCAACGGGCTGCAGCCCAACTTTTCGAAAGGCCAGTCGAGGTAGCCGTAATAGCCGATGGTCAGCCCGTAGATACCGATGTAGAACATCGACTTGAGGTAAAACACCGGATTGGCCAGCAAGTCGTAGCGCTTGCGAAAAAGCAGCACGGGAATGGCGCCGAGCAAGTAAAAACTCTGGTAATAGAGCGGAAACACCCACCACGAATCGCAGCTGAGGTACGTCGGGCGGATGTACTGTCGGAACAGGTGGAAATGGTAGTTCAGAAAAATGCACAGGGCGGCCATGAGCAGGATGTAGGCCATCGACTTTTTGTCGAAATCTTTCTTTACAAAGCCTGCCACTACTTGAAAGAGATTCATATCCGGTCTAAAACAAGGGCGATAAGTTCGTTCATTTTGGAGCTGTAGTCACCGATAAAGCGTTTGCCGTAGCGGTTGGCGATGATCAGGCACACCGTGAGCGCGTCGTGGCCGAGCACCGCCGACATGCCGGCAATGGCCGACCCTTCCATTTCGAAGTTGGTGACGGCCAGACCCTGATAGCGGAAGCTGCGGATTTTTTCGTTGAGTTGCGGGTCGGCAAGCGGCATGCGGATCTGACGGCCTTGCGGGCCATAGAACCCCGGGGCCGAAATGGTGGCGCCATGCACCATGCCTTGGGCCACGCGCTGCAACAGTTCGGCCGAGTCGGGCACGCAGTAAGGTGCGGCAAATCGCGGGCTGTAGGCCGTATGGCGGACGAAGGCCTCTTCGAACGCGGCGTCGGTCACGCGGTCGCGGTCGGCATAGTAGTTGAGCAGGCCGTCGAACCCGACCGACATGGCCGAGGCGACAAACGTGCCTTCGGGCGTTTCGGGCTGCATACCGCCCGACGTGCCGATACGCACCAGCTGCAATCGGGTGTGCCGGGGCTTGTCCTCGCGCTTTTGCAAATCGATGTTGACCAGGGCGTCGAGCTCGGTGAGCACGATGTCGATGTTGTCGGTGCCAATACCGGTCGATACGACCGAAATGCGTTTGCCTTTGTAAACACCGGTAATGGTATGGAACTCGCGGTTTTGGACGTCACACTCGATTTGGTCGAAACGGTCGGCCACCAGCCGGACCCGGTTTTGGTCGCCCACCAAGATGACTTTTTCGGCCAGTTGTCCGGGACGCAGATGCAGGTGAAACACACTGCCGTCGGCGTTGAGAATCAGTTCAGAAGCTTCGTACATGGCTAACTATTGGTTTTTGTTTTGTAAAAGTACGGATTTCTGGCGACAGTTTCGGTGATTTTTGAAAGAAAATACCGTTTATCCGATAAAAAATCAGTAACTTTGCGGGAATTAGCGTCAAGCGTATGAAAAACAACAATAAAGACACCGCCATTCTTTTGCTGCACTGCCCCGACAAACAGGGCATTCTGGCGGCGGTAACCGAATTCATCAACATCAACAAAGGCAACATCATCTACCTCGACCAGCACGTTGACATGGCCCAGCATGTGTTTTTCATGCGGGTGGAATGGGAGTTGGAATCGTTTTTGATTCCGAAAGACAAGGTGAAGGAGTACTTCGACACCCTGCTGGCGAAAAAATACCAGATGGACTTTCAGATTTACTTCCACACCCAAAAGCCGCGCATGGCCCTGTTCGTTTCGAAGTCGGCACACTGTATGTACGACTTGCTGGCGCACTACGAGGCCGGCGACTGGAACGTGGAGATTCCGCTGATTATCAGCAACCACCCCGATTTGGAGCATGTGGCCAAAAAATTCAACATCCCCTACTATTGTTTCCCCATCACCAAAGAAAACAAGGCGGAACAAGAGGCCAAGGAGATGGCGCTGCTGCGCGAGAACAACATCACGTTCTGCGTGCTGGCGCGTTACATGCAGATCATTTCGCCCGAAATGATTCAGGCGTTTCCCAACAAGATCATCAACATCCACCACTCGTTCCTGCCCGCCTTTATCGGGGCCAAGCCCTACCATGCGGCGTTTGAGCGCGGTGTGAAGATCATTGGCGCCACCAGCCACTATGTGACCGAAGAACTCGATGCCGGCCCCATCATCAAACAGGACGTGGCCCGCATTTCGCACAAAGACTCGATCGACAACCTGATCAGCAAGGGGCAGGATCTGGAGAAAGTGGTGCTCTCGCGTGCCGTTGAAAAGCACATCGAACGCAAGATTCTGGTATATAAGAACAAAACCATTGTTTTCGGATAAATGAACATTGCCATCGTCAAATACAATGCCGGCAACATCTACTCGGTGGTACACGCCCTGCGTCGTTTGGGTGTCGAGCCGGTGGTGACCGACGACCCGGCCGTTTTGAGTTCGGCCGACAAGGTCATTTTTCCGGGGGTGGGCGAAGCCTCGACCACCATGGCCTACCTGCAAGCCAGCGGGCTCGACCGACTCATCACCAGCCTCAAGCAGCCCGTGCTGGGCATCTGCCTCGGCATGCAGCTGATGTGCCGCCACAGCGAAGAGGGCGATGTCGGTTGCCTCGGGATTTTTCCGATTGATGTCAAGCGTTTCGAGCCGCAGCCCGGGCTCAAAATCCCGCACATGGGCTGGAATCAGATTCACGCGCTGAAATCGCCACTGTTTGCCGCCACCGCCGAAAACGAGTTTGTGTATTTTGTGCACAGCTACTACGTTCCGCTGTGCGACAACACGGCAGCGGTCAGCGACTACCCCGGCCCGTTCAGCGCCGCCCTGCACAAAGACAATTTCTACGCCACCCAGTTCCACCCCGAAAAAAGCGGCGGAATCGGCGAGGCAATTTTACGACAGTTTATAGCCTTATGATAGAACTCATCCCCGCCATAGACATCATCAACGGACAATGCGTCCGCCTCTCGAAAGGCGACTACGGCACCAAGAAGGTGTACAACACCAACCCCTTGGAAGTGGCCAAAGCCTTTGAGGACCACGGCGTCAGACGCCTGCACCTGGTCGATCTCGACGGGGCCAAGGCGCAGCACATTGTCAACCACCGCGTGCTCGAGCAAATCACCTCGCACACCAGCCTCACCGTTGATTTTGGAGGCGGGCTCAAGAGCGACGACGACTTGCGCATCGCCTTTGAATGCGGCGCGTCGATGATTACCGGCGGTTCCATCGCCGTCAAACAGCCCGCCGTGTTCGAAGCCTGGCTCGCTGCCTACGGCCCGGACAAAATCATCTTGGGATCCGACGCGCATCACGGGAAAATCGCCCTCAACGGCTGGCAGGAAGGCAGCGACATCGACCTGCCCGATTTTCTCGACGGATATATCCGCAAGGGGGTCAGCAAAACCATTTGTACCGACATATCGAAAGACGGTATGCTGCAAGGGCCCTCGACGGCGCTCTACCGGCAGATTCTGGCGGCGCACCCCGACCTGTACCTCATTGCCAGCGGCGGCGTGAGCTCGATGGGCGACATCCGTCAGCTCGACGAGGCCGGCGTACCGGCGGTGATTTTCGGAAAAGCCGTTTACGAAGGCCGTATCACCCTTAAAGAATTGGAAAACATAATCACCAAAAAACATTTTTAATCACCCAAAAATCATGAAAAAAAGTATCCTAACCTTTCTGTGTGCCGTTTCGGCCTTTCTGATGTACGCCACCCCGCCTGTTTACTATTGGGAGGCGAAGACCAACCAGTATGCTTATCGCAACCAAAACATCAGCATCACCGCCCCCTTGGCGGCCGGTCAGCGCGGCGACATCACTTCTGCATTCAAAATCGACGAAAATTCGTTGTTCCTGGTCCGTTCGTTCTCTAACCCCAAGACCCGCAAAATCGAACACGTCAACCTCTTTGTCAAGACAAACGACGCTTCGACCGGCATTGCCACTTCGTGCAACGCCAATTCCGAAACCAAATACAGCATTCAGGCCGACGGCATTCACGTCAATTCGCGCCTGCGCTACACCATCAACCCCGAAAACATTGCGTTCATGAAGAACCATATCTGGGTTTCGGTCGAAGGCAAAGCCGCCATGCTCGAAGGCGAAAATTGGGTTGCGTTCGACAAAGAGTCGGCGTTATCGCGCGGTGACGATTTCACTTGCCGCATCAACGGCACGGACTATGTGCTGGAAACAGACGGTATCCATACCAACGACAAACTTTTTGCCAAAGTTGACGGATTCCGTATGACCTACGCCTTGCAATCGATTTGGCTGCTGGGCAAAAGCAGCCTCACCGCTGTAGATCCGACCAGTGGCGAAATCGCGTATGAGATTCCGTACGAACTGGTGCCGACGCAGAAAAACCCCGACTTCATTTTCAGCATGGAAAACGGCAACGCCCTCGTTTTGGTATCGGCCGACGGCATGGCCATACTGCGCAGCATTCCCAATAAGTACCATTTCAAAAATCTGCGCGACGCGTACGAAAGCTACAGCGGAGTCGTCGCAGACTACCAATACCTGCCGTCGGGCAAACGCTACATGCTGACAAACGCCAACCGTTGGGTGTACAATCCCAAACCTGCCGTTATCGGCTCGTGGGAAGGCGACGAATTCATTGGCTATCCTTATGACATGCACCACGGTGGCATCAACAATGCGGCCACCTATCCCAAACTCCTACCGAAGTCCATTGCCATAAAAGGCAACGAACTTTATGTCAGCCGCGACGACGGAATGATCTGCATTGAACTTCCGAGCGGTTCGATTTCCAACGTGCCGGCCTACAACCAAAAAACGGCCGAACGCATGTGTTTCGACGACAAAGGGGTCCTTTGGGCCTGCACTTCGAAAGGCATTGTCGCTTTCGACGGCACCAACTGCACACTCTACGACAAAAAGACTTTGGGAATTGCCATCCCCAAAGACGCCGAGCAGATGTTGTGCGACAAAAAGGGTGTTGTCTGGATTGCCGCCAAGAACGGCTTGTACCGCAAAACCGGTGACAAATGGGAGGTGTTCACCGAGAAGGAAGGAATGCCATTTACCAAGATTGCCCGCATGTTCTCCACGGGCGACCGCCTGTATTTCATCAAATCGTCGGGTATTTTCAAGCCGAACAAGGAATTGGCCTGGATGGAGGGCGACCAGTTCGGCTTTGTCGAAATGGATGTCAACTTCCAGGACGAATGGGCCGACTTTGACGAGAACGGGCGCCTGTGGTTCTGGTCGACCGGCCCGAACTTAAAAGACAACAAGCCCGAACTTTGCTCGGCCGACCAAACCGGTATTTTGAGCCGACTGCCCAGAAAGGAAATCGCGCCGCTCAGCCTTTACCAACACATCAAATCGGTTGCCGTTTCGGGCGACAATGTGCTGATTCTTGTCAATGGCTACTTCGGCCATCCGCTCGAGAGTAGCAGAATCCAGTTACAAGATCCGAACCAGCCTGCTCCGGCGCTCAACACGTACATCGACTTTATCAAAAAGTGCGATGAGTACCTGAACGGACACTTGATCATCACCGTCAACACCAAATAAAAACCGCATGTTAGCCAAACGCATCATCCCCTGTCTCGACGTCAAGGACGGCACCACCGTCAAAGGTGTCAACTTCGTCAACTTCCGCGATGCGGGCGACCCGGTCGAACTCGGTCGCCAGTATAGCGAAGCGGGTGCCGACGAGCTGGTGTTTCTCGACATCACCGCCACCTACGAAGGCCGGAAAACCTTTGTCGATGTGGTTCGGCGCATCGCCGCCGGAATCAGCATTCCGTTTACGGTTGGCGGAGGCATCAACGAACTGAAGGATGTGGAGACGATGCTCAACGCCGGTGCCGACAAGGTTTCGGTCAATTCGGCGGCACTCAAGAACCCGCAGCTTATCAGCGACATTGCCCAAAATTTCGGCAGTCAGGTGTGCGTTTGCGCCATTGATGCGAAAGAGGGGCTGCCGGGCGACTGGACCTGCTATGTGGCCGGCGGCCACATCCCGACCGGACGCAAGCTGTTTGAGTGGGCCAAAGAGGCGCAGGAACGCGGTGCCGGCGAGATTCTGTTCACCAGCATGAATCACGACGGGGTCAAATGCGGCTACGCCAACCAGGCGCTGGCCCGGCTGCACGACGAGCTGAGCATTCCGATCATTGCCTCGGGAGGCGCCGGGAAAATCGAAGATTTTCGCGAAGCATTCGCCATCGGCCATGCCGATGCGGCGCTGGCGGCCAGTGTGTTCCACTTCGGCGAAATCAAGATCACTGAGTTGAAGGATTATCTAAGAAAACAAAATATCTGCGTAAGATGAATTTAGACTTTGCAAAACAAGGCGGACTGATTCCCGCCATCGTTCAAGACGCCGACACCAACAAAGTGCTGATGTTGGGCTACATGAACGAAGAAGCGTTCAAAAAAACACAGGAAACCGGCTTGGTAACTTTCTTCAGCCGTAGCCGCAACTGCCTTTGGACCAAAGGCGAAACCAGCGGCAACTGCCTGCATCTGGTATCGATGGCCGAAGACTGCGACCACGACACGCTGCTGGTCAAAGCCCATCCCGACGGCCCGACCTGCCATACCGGCACCGACACCTGCTGGGGCGAAAAGAATGTGAGCAGCTCGGTCAGCTTTTTGGCCGACTTGCAGGCCTTCATCAACCAACGCCACGCCGAAATGCCCGAAGGCAGCTACACCACCTCGCTGTTTAAGGACGGCACGGGACGCATGGCGCAGAAGGTCGGCGAAGAAGCGGTCGAAACCGTTATCGAGGCCATGGCCGGCAACAACGACCGCCTGATTTACGAAGCGTCGGATCTGCTGTACCACCTGATTGTACTGCTGACCTCCAAAGGCTTGAGCATCGAGGACGTTACCGACGACCTGAAAAAACGCCACAAAGTCAGCAAAAAGGATTATCCGCACCAACACTAAGCCGACATGAGCAGTCTGATCCAATACCGGGATGTCGAAATCTGCCAAAAGGAGCAGGTGGTATTGAAACAACTCTGCCTCGACGTCGAGGAAGCCGAGTTTCTGTATTTGGTAGGCAAGGTGGGCAGCGGCAAAAGTTCGCTGCTCAAGACTCTGTATGCCGAATTGCCGGTCGAAGAAGGCGAAGCCCGCATCTTCGAATACGACCTGCGCCAGATCAAGCGCCGGCAGATTCCCTACCTGCGCCGGCAAATCGGCATCATCTTCCAAGACTTCCAACTGCTCACCGACCGCAGTGTCAACGACAACCTGGTGTTTGTGCTCAAGGCCACGGGTTGGAAGGATAGCGAAGAAATCCAAAACCGCGTCAACGAGGTGCTGGGCCAGGTGGACATGGCAACCAAAGGCTACAAGATGCCCCACGAACTTTCAGGGGGCGAACAGCAGCGCATAGTCATCGCGCGCGCCCTGCTCAACCGTCCGAAACTGATTTTGGCCGACGAGCCCACCGGCAACCTCGATTACGAAACCGGACGCCAGATTGTCGATCTATTGCACCGCGTGGCCAGCGAAAACGGCTCGGCCGTCATTATGGCCACCCACAACAACCACTGGCTGAGCGAGTTTCCGGCCCGTGTGGTCAGCATCGAAGGCGACCGCCTGGTCGAAGCCAACCGCGAACTTCCCCTTTCGGAATAATCCGGCAAGCGCCCGACCTGACGGGCTTTTTGCCGTAACGCCTACAAAAAAAGAAGACCTCCCAACTTGGGAGGTCTTCTTTTTATCGTGATGCCAATCAATTACATCGGGAATTTGATGGCGGCTTGTGCTGCAGCCAAACGTGCGATGGGCACGCGGAACGGCGAGCAGGACACATAGTTCAGGCCAACTTTGTGGCAGAACTCAACCGACGAAGGTTCACCTCCGTGCTCACCGCAGATACCGCATTTGAGCTCGGGACGAACGCTGCGGCCCTTCTCCGTAGCCATTTGAACCAACTGGCCTACACCGTTTTGGTCCAATACACGGAACGGGTCGTTCTTCAAAATCTTCATATCCAGGTAAGCCGGCAAGAACGAAGCGATATCGTCGCGGCTGTAACCGAAGGTCATCTGCGTCAAGTCATTGGTACCAAACGAGAAGAACTCGGCCTTGGTGGCAATGCGGTTGGCGGTCAGAGCGGCACGCGGAATCTCAATCATGGTACCAACCTTGAAATCGATGCTGTCGCCTACTTCCTTGAAGAGTTGGGCGGCGGTTTCGCGGATTACCTTCTCTTGGTTGGCGAACTCGTACAAAATACCGGTCAACGGCACCATGATTTCGGGATGCGTTTCAACGCCTTCCTTCTTCAGTTCAAGAGCGGCGCCCAAGATGGCGCGGGTCTGCATTTCGGTGATTTCGGGATAGGTATTGCCCAGACGGCAGCCACGGTGACCCAACATCGGGTTTTGTTCGTGCAACGAATCCACACGTTGACGGATGTATTCGTACGAAACCCCCATTACCTGAGCCAACTCGCGTTGTTCCTTCTCCTCGTGAGGAACGAACTCGTGCAAAGGAGGATCGAGCAGACGGACGGTTACCGGGCAACCTTCCATCGCCTTGAAGATACCGTAGAAGTCTTTTTGTTGGTACGGCAGGATTTTGGCCAGAGCCTTGCGACGGCCTTCGACCGTTTCGGCCAAAATCATTTCGCGCATGGCACGGATCTTGTCGCCTTCGAAGAACATGTGTTCGGTACGGCACAAGCCAATGCCAACGGCACCGAAGCTGCGGGCCACCTTGGCGTCACGCGGGGTGTCGGCGTTGGTGCGCACTTGCAGACGGGTATATTTGTCGGCCAGTTTCATCAATTCGGCGAAATCGGCATCCAATTCAGCTTCTTTGGTGGCTACAGCGCCTTCGTACACCTCGCCGGTCGAACCGTTGATCGAGATGAAGTCGCCTTCTTTCAACGTGGTTCCATCAACCGTTACGGTTTTGGCCACATAGTCGATTACCAAGGCACCGGCACCCGACACACAGCACTTACCCATACCACGGGCAACTACGGCAGCGTGCGAGGTCATACCGCCGCGGGCGGTCAGGATACCTTCGGCAACAGCCATACCGGCCAAGTCTTCGGGCGAAGTTTCGATACGAACCATCACCACGCGTTCGCCTTTCGACGCCCATACAGCGGCATCTTCGGCGTTGAACACGATTTTACCGCAGGCGGCACCCGGCGAAGCGGCCAGACCTTTGGTCAGGACGCGGGCGTTTTTCAAAGCCTGCTTGTCGAAGATCGGGTGCAACAGTTCGTCGAGTTTGTTGGGCTCTACGCGCAAAACGGCGGTCTTCTCGTCAATCATGCCCTGGTGCAGCATGTCCATGGCGATTTTGACCATGGCGGCACCGGTACGTTTGCCGTTACGGGTTTGCAAGAACCAGAGTTTGCCTTCTTGTACGGTGAACTCCATGTCCTGCATATCTTTGTAGTGGTTTTCGAGTTTGGTTTGGATGGCGTCGAGTTCTTTGTAGATCTCGGGCATGGCCTCTTCCATCGAAGGATATTTGGCCAGACGCTCGGCTTCCGAAATGTTGGCCAATTTTGCCCAACGTTGCGAACCGATTTTGGTGATTTGTTGCGGCGTGCGGATACCGGCAACCACGTCTTCGCCCTGAGCGTTGATCAGGTACTCGCCCACAAACAGGTCTTCGCCGGTGGCGGCGTCGCGGCTGAAGGCCACACCCGTAGCCGAAGTGTCGCCCATATTGCCGAACACCATGGCTTGTACGTTCACAGCCGTACCCCACTCGGCGGGGATGCCTTCCATCTTACGATACAAGATGGCGCGTTCGTTCATCCAGCTGTCGAATACGGCGCAGATGGCACCCCACAACTGGTCGTATGCCGATTCGGGGAAGTCATTGCCGGTACGTTGTTTGACAGCGGCTTTGAACTTGGTTACCAGTTCTTTGAGGTCGGCCACTTCGAGCTCGGTATCCAAACGGACACCTTTTTTGGCCTTCACGCCTTCGATAATCTCTTCAAACGGGTCGATGTCGGTTTTGTTCACGGGTTTCATACCCAAAACCACGTCGCCGTACATTTGGACAAAGCGACGGTACGAGTCCCAAACAAAGCGGGCGTTACCGGTTTTGGCAATCAAGCCTTCCACCACCTGGTCGTTCAAACCCAAGTTCAGGATGGTATCCATCATACCGGGCATAGAAGCGCGGGCACCCGAGCGAACCGAAACCAACAGCGGGTTTTTCAGGTCGCCGAATTTCGAATTCATCAAATTTTCGATATGAGCCAAAGCCTTCTCCACATCACCTTTCAGCAATTCTACGACTTTGTCCTTGCCAATTTGAAAATACTCGTTGCAAACTTCGGTCGTGATGGTGAAACCCGGGGGTACGGGCACTCCAATCAGGTTCATCTCGGCCAAGTTCGCTCCTTTACCACCCAGCAGATTTCTCATATCTGCCTTACCTTCGGCTTTTCCGTTACCGAACGTGTAAACGCGTTTCTTGTTGTCCATAAATAAATAATGTATAAATAGGTGTAATTATATGATGCAAAGACATTCTCGTTTTAACGGACTGCAAAGGTACGACATAATTGTCGGATTCTAAAATGATTAGCCTTTTTTTTTCAATATTTTTTATCCTGACGGTCAATGTTGGTACATCCGCTCGCCAAAGATACCGCTTCCGACCCTGACCAGCGTGGCTCCCTCGCCAACGGCAATCGGATAGTCGTGCGTCATGCCCATCGACAATTCGCAAAAAGCCGGTTCAGATGCAAAAAATCGGGTTTTCAACGCATCGAAATAAGCCTTCAGACGGCCGAATTCCGAACGGAGCTGCGTCTCATCGCCGGTAATCGACGCCATGCCCATAATGCCAGTGATGCGGACGTTGCGCAACGAAGCGAAACGCTCCGACTGGAGCATTGCGCAGCACTCGTCAAAACCAAAGCCGAACTTGGTTTCTTCGCGCGCCACATGAAACTGCAGCAGACAATCGACCACCCGGCCGATTTTGGCGGCCTGCTTGTCGATTTCGGCGAGCAGCCGGTCGGAATCTACCGACTCGATGCACGACACATAGGGCACCACCTGTTTCACTTTGTTGGTTTGCAGGTGGCCGATAAAATGCCATTGGATGTCTTTCGGAAGCGCCTGTGCCTTGGGCACAAGTTCCTGGGCATGGCTTTCGCCGAACAGGCGCTGCCCCACGGCGTAGGCCTCTTCGATGGCCGTCATGGGGTTGAACTTGGACACAGCCACCAGACGGACACCTTCGTTTGGCAGGCTTTGGAGCACCTTCTGCAGATTCTGTTGGATTTCGGTCATTTCAAATTGATTTGCAGGTTGTCGATCACCGACTTCCCGATTCGTTGGTTAAGCTTTTGCACCAGGTCGGTCTTGCGCATGGCCAGCTCGTTGGCCGCCACCGACGAGTTCATCCGCACATAAAGCACCCGGTTTTCGATACGCAAGGCGGCGGTGTATTTCCGAAAACTCGGCCCCACCACTTCGGGCCAGGCCTGGAGCAATGCGGTTTCGTCGAGTTTCGTCTGCAAACCCGTCCGCTCAAAATAGCGTTTGACGACTTCGCCTATACTGATGCCGTAATTGCGTTTCATCCGACGCGGCCCCCCTCCACCGTAAAAATCCGACTGTCAATTTGCAGGCGGGCAATCAGTTCGTCGAGGTGTTCGCGGTTGGTGTCGGTCACAAAAATCTGGCCGAACTCGCCGCCCGAAACCAGCCGGATCACCGAAGCCACCCGCGAGGCGTCGAGTTTGTCAAACACGTCGTCGAGCAACAGCAGGGGCGTATAGCCGCTCTTTTTTTTCAGGAAATGGAATTGCGCCAGTTTGAGGGCGACCAGCCAGGTTTTGGTTTGTCCCTGCGAGGCCACCTGCTTGAGCGGATAGCCCGAAAGTTCCATTTCCAAATCGTCTTTGTGCACCCCGTGCGAGGTGAACCCCAATATCAAGTCGCGCGAGCGCAGGCTTTGCAGTTGCTCCAGCAGGGGTCCGTCGGTCAAATGCGAACGGTACCGCAGCACCGAGGCCTCGCTTTCGGGCGCCAGCTGCGAATAATACTGCACGAACACCGGCGCAAACTCCTGCAAAAACTGGCTGCGTTTCTGATAGATGTAATCGGCGGCGTCGCTCATTTTCTCCTCGCACAGCCCATAGAGCACCGCATCGCTTTCTTCGGCACGGAGCAGCGCGCCGCGTTGGGCCAGGTAGTAGTCGTACTCCAGAAGCCGCTCGAGATAGACCCGGTCGAACTGAGAAATCACCCCGTCCATAAATTTGCGGCGGGCGGCACTGCCGGCCACCACCAGGTCCTGGTCTTCGGGCGCGATCGACACCAGCGGAATCAGGCCGATGTGGTCCGAAAAACGGGGGTATTCCTTGTCGCCGCGCTTGATGGATTTGCGCGACCCGGGCTTATACCCCATGGTGATTTTTTCCTTGTCTTCGCCGCGCAGAAACTGTCCTTGCAACATCATATAGGCCTCGCCGTGACGCAGATTCTGGCTGTCCTGCACGCTCAGGCGGCTTTTGCAGAAGGCCAGGTAATAGACAGCGTCGCAAAGGTTGGTCTTGCCGGCCCCGTTGTGTCCGACAAAGCAGTTCACCCCGTGGCAGAAGTCCAATTCCGCCTCAGCGATATTTTTATAGTTAACGACCGAAAGATGCTGCAAAAACATAGCGCAAAGATAGATAAAAATTGCTAATATTGCACTATCAAACAATTGAATATGGACACCAACTCCCTGCAACTGCCGGCTATGCGGCTCATCGTCAATCCGATTTCGGGAACCGTGCACCACAAAGAGCGTCTGGTCAAGCATTTGGAAGACGCGCTGGGGGCAAGCTACCGGGTATCGGTCGTTTACACCCAACGGCACGGACATGCCTTGCAGCTGGCCCGCCAGGCCCTCGACGAAGGCATCCGCAACATTGTGGCAGTCGGTGGCGACGGCACCGTGGGCGAAGTGGCACGGGCCCTGACCGGCACCGATGCGGTGATGGGCATCGTCCCCATGGGGTCGGGCAACGGACTGGCGGGAGAGTTGGGCATCGTCGGCCACGATGCCGCCTGCATGGCAGACATTCTCTGTCGGGGCAAAGTCCGCCAAATCGACTGTGGCAGCGCCGACGGCCAACTGTTCTACTGCACCTGCGGCACGGGCTTCGACGCCGATGTCAGCCAGCAGTTCGCCGACAGCCATTTGCGCGGGCTGCTGAGTTACATCCGCACCAGCCTGCACTGCTTTACGCATCGCAGAACGCTCAACTGCACGCTGTTGCTCGAAGACGGCACCCGACTTGAGCGGCAGGTGTTCCTGCTCAACATCGCCAATATCAGCCAGTACGGCAACCGGGCCTACATCGCCCCGCTGGCCAGCCCCGACAACGGACGGCTGATGGTCACCATCATCCCGCCCATATCGCTATCCGGGGCCATTTCCCTGGCGTTTTCGCTGTTTACCAAACGTATCCACAAAACAAAGTGGGTCGAATGCCTGTCGTGCCGGTCGGTTCATCTGGATCTGCCCGACGACGCGGCCTTCCATCTCGACGGCGACCCGGTCGCCCTTTCGAAACACAGCCTCGACATCGAGGTCAAACCACACGCCCTCCGCGTCTTTGTTCCTTAGAAACAACCACGCTGTCAACATTCAAACCCTATTTATCGCACGATTGTGCCAATTCGTTTATTTCATGTATTTGAGAACGCTCACCATGTCTTCCGAAAGCCCGGCAAACGTACCTTCGAGACACGACTGGTAGCTCGTCATCTTGGTCGAAAGACGGCGCTGTTTGAGGAAATACACCTTACCGTTCTTGTCGCTCAGCGTAGCCGTAATCTGCACCGACTGACTGCCGGCACCAAAGCCGACAAAAGCCCGCAGCGCGCGTTCGCCCATGTTGAGGTCTTCAATTTTGACGGCCAGCACCAGCTCTTTGTCGCCGGGCGTCACCTTGCCGTCGGACAATACGACACGCAGGTTTTTGTACTTTCCGAAAAATTCGCGTTGGATAATGGCGCGGAAATTGGCCAATGCATTTACCAAAGCCGGGTATTTGTTATCGTCCTTTTCCGGAAACTGGACATTACTCTCGTCCACCGGCACGATATATAGGGTGGTGTATTCACCGGCCTTGATCAGCTGGGCGATTTCGATATAATCCAAGTCGTTCCAGTCGGAAAAGGTTCCGACCGAGGCTTTTTTGGCATACACGCTCATACTGAGGAGCATACAAAAAAACAAAACAATTTTTTTCATAGAATGTTGAGTTAGTTATACAATAGGCTGCCAAGCAACCAATGCGACAAAGGTAGGCAATTCGAATGAATTTTACAATATTCCGCCTTTTTAAAAAGTTTATTTTGTAACTTTGCATCCCAAAACAACAAGCTCGTATGGAATACAACTTCAGCGCCATTGAACAGAAATGGCAACAGTACTGGAAAGAACACGCTGTGTATCAGGTCGAAATCGACGAAAAACGTCCGAAATACTATGTATTGGACATGTTCCCCTACCCCTCGGGAGCGGGCCTGCACGTCGGCCACCCGCTCGGATACATCGCTTCCGACATTTACAGCCGCTACAAACGTTTGAAGGGCTTCAACGTGTTGCACCCCATGGGCTACGACGCCTACGGTCTGCCCGCTGAGCAATACGCCATCCAAACGGGCCAGCACCCCGAAGTGACCACCACCAAAAACATCGCCCGCTACCGCGAGCAACTCGATAAGATCGGTTTCTGCTACGACTGGAACCGCGAAGTGCGCACCTGCGACCCGGGCTATTACAAATGGACCCAATGGGCGTTTATCCGGATGTTCGGCCACTGGTACGACAAAAAGGCCGACAAGGCCCGTCCCATCGCCGATTTGGTGGCCGAATTCGAGCAAAACGGCAACGCCGCGACTGACGCCGCCTGCAACGACACGCCCGCTTTCAGCGCTTCGGAGTGGAAAGCTTTTGACAACAAGCGTCAGCAGGAGATTCTGATGAACTACCGCATCGCCTATCTGGCCGACCTCAAGGTCAACTGGTGCCCCAAACTGGGTACGGTGCTGGCCAACGACGAGGTGAGCGAAGGCTTGTCGGTTCGCGGAGGCTATCCCGTAGAGCAAAAAGTGATGCGCCAATGGAGCTTGCGCGTATCGGCCTACGCCCAACGCCTGCTCGACGGGCTCGACCGGCTCGACTGGACCGACTCGCTCAAAGAGACCCAACGCAACTGGATCGGCCGCAGCGAAGGTGCCGAAATGAACTTCCAGATTGCCGGGACGAACGATTACATGACCGTATTCACCACCCGTTGCGACACCACCTTCGGCGTCACCTTCATGGTGTTGGCCCCCGAAAGCCAGTATGTGGCGCAAATCACCACCCCCGAGCAGAAAGCCGAGGTGGACGCCTACCTCGAAATGGTGAAACGCCGCACCGAACGCGAACGCATTGCCGACCGCCGGGTCAGCGGCGTGTTCTCGGGCGCATACGCCATCAACCCGTTTACCGGAGATAAAATCCCCGTATGGATTTCGGATTATGTGCTGGCGGGATACGGCACCGGCGCCATCATGGCCGTGCCGGCCCACGACAGCCGCGACTACGCCTTTGCCAAGCACTTCAACCTGCCGATTATTCCGCTCATCGAGGGCTGCGACGTCACCAACGAAAGCTACGACGCCAAAGAGGGCGTGATGATGAACTCGGGCTTCCTCAACGGCCTGCAGGTAAAACAAGCCATTGCCGCCGCCAAAAAGTACATTGCCGAAAAGGGCATCGGCCGCGTCAAGGTCAACTACCGTCTGCGCGACGCCATTTTCTAGCGCCAGCGGTATTGGGGCGAACCCTTCCCCATCTATTACAAAGACGGACAACCCTATACGCTCGACGAGTCGAAACTGCCGCTCGAATTGCCCGAAGTCGATAAGTTTTTGCCGACCGAAACCGGCGAACCGCCTCTGGGCCGTGCCCAAAACTGGCAGACCGAAGACGGGTATCCGCTCGAGCTCAACACCATGCCGGGCTTTGCCGGATCGTCGGCCTACTACCTGCGCTACATGGACCCGCACAACAACCAGGCGCTGGTCAGCCCCAAGGCCAACCAGTACTGGCGCAACGTCGATTTGTACATCGGCGGTACCGAGCACGCCACCGGCCACTTGATTTACAGCCGTTTCTGGAACAAGTTTTTGTATGACTTGGGCTTGGTTTGCGAAGACGAGCCGTTCAAGAAACTGATCAACCAAGGCATGATCCAGGGCCGCTCCAACTTTGTTTACCGCGTGATCGGCACCAACAAGTACGTATCGCTGGGCCTCAAAGACCAATACGAAACGCAACCCATCCACGTCGATGTCAACATTGTCAGCAACGACGTGCTCGACTTGGACAAGTTCAGAGCCTGGAGCCCCGACTACCGCGACGCCGAATTCATCCTCGAAGACGGCAAATACATTTGCGGATGGGCAGTGGAAAAGATGTCGAAATCGATGTACAACGTCGTGAATCCCGACGACATCGTATCGCGCTACGGCGCCGACACGCTGCGTCTGTACGAAATGTTCCTCGGACCGCTCGAGCAGTCGAAACCCTGGGACACCAACGGCATCGACGGCGTACACCGTTTCCTGAAAAAACTCTGGAGCCTCTTCTTCCAAGGCGACACCTTCGTCTTGAGCGACGAAGCGCCCAACGAAGCCGAACTCAAGACCCTGCACAAAACCATTAAGAAGATTGGTCAGGACATCGAGCAGTTCTCGTTCAACACGTCGGTATCGGCCTTCATGATCTGTGTCAACGAACTGGGACAGCAAAAATGCAACAAACGCGCCATTCTCGAGCCGCTGATCGTACTGCTGACGCCATTTGCCCCGCACGTATGCGAAGAGCTGTGGCACCTGGCCGGCCACGAAGGCACGGTGTGTGACGCACACTTCCCCGATTTTGAGGAGAAGTTCCTGACCGAATCGTCGGTCAAATACCCGATTTCGTTCAACGGCAAGGTGCGTTTCACCCTCGAGCTGCCGGCCAACGCCGACCGCGCCGAAGTCGAAAAAATCGCACTGGCGCACGAAAACACCGCCAAATTCCTCGAGGGCAAAACCCCGAAGAAGGTCATCGTGGTTCCCGGCAAAATCGTCAATATCGTATTATAACCATCGTCGGTACGCGAATGGTCGCGTACCGACGTGTTTTATTGCACCTTCAGGCGGATAATCTGCCGGATGTCGGTGGTGTATTGGGGCGAACGGTGTTCCGATTTGATGACGTATGTTTTCTGCTGGGGCGCCACCGCCAGATGGACGGTGTTCCGCCCGTTTTTGCGGTTGATGGCGTCGATGGCCTGCATCAGCGACTTGCGTTTGCCGGCATCCTCAAAATCAAAGACACTCTCCACCACCTGCGACTCGGGCTCGATTCCCCACAACAGCACTCCCGCTTTCTTGTAGGCGAAACGCCCTTCGCGGTAACACGACCGCAAACCGCCTAAGGCGGCGGCCGTCAGCCGTGCCAGATCGGCCGAGGGGGTCGGCATTGCGACGTTGCAATGAATGGCGTCCGATGGCAAGTCCGTCCGAAAACGGCTGGTATAGGCAAACACCGTCAGTTGTCCGCAAGCCGAGTGCTGCCTCCGCAACTTCCGGACCACCTGCGCCGTAAAATCCGCCACCGCCTCCTCGAGTTTCACCCGGTCGGTTTCGCCCTGCCCCGCAAAACTGCGGCTGACACAGATGCTCTGTTTTTCGGGCAAATCGTGCAGATGAATGCAATCGTCGCCCAAGAGCTCGCGGTAGGTGCGCCAACCGGGCGTCCGGAACATCCCCTTTACCCAATCTTCGGGCAACGACACGAAATCAAACGCCGTACGCACCCCGTAAGCGTCGAGCACCTTCTGAAAACGGCGCCCGATGCCGAACACATCGCCCACCGGCAACAGTTTCAGGGCCTTTTCGCGCTTTTCATCGGTATCAATCATACAAACCGACCGGTAGGCCGGATACTTTTTGGCAAACTTCGAAGCCACCTTGGCCAGGGTACGCGTCGGCGCAATGCCCACCGATACCGGAATGCCGACACTCTGCCGCACCTCCTG
>JAGCZK010000083.1 GCA_017960065.1 Paludibacteraceae bacterium | reverse complement strand
CACCTGGTTGCAGAACAGTTGGATTTTGTTGCGTTGCAACTCGATGTTGTTCTTCACTTTCGGGAAGTACAGGATACCCGTCAGGTGGAAGGGGTAGTCCACGTTCAGGTGGATGTGGAAGAGCGGCTCTTCGCCGAAGGGGTACAGCTCGCGGTAGAACTTGCTGTAGTCCTCGTCCTTCAAATCGGCCGGCTTTTTGACCCAGGCCGGTTCGGTGTTGTTGATGACATTGTCTTCGTCGGTATCGACCTGCTTGCCGTCTTTCCACTGCTTCTTCTTGCCGAAGGCCACCGGCACGGGCAAAAACTTGCAGTATTTGTTGAGCAGGGTGTTGATGCGGCTTTCTTCGAGGAAGTCCTTGTTCTCATCGTCAATGTGGAGCACGATGTCGGTGCCGCGGCCTTCCTTTGCCGTCTCTTCCATGGTGTAGTCGGGATTGCCCTCGCACGACCATTTGACGGCCTTGCTGCCTTCTTTGTACGACAGGCTGATGATTTCCACCTTTTTGGCCACCATAAACGACGAATAGAATCCCAGACCGAAGTGGCCGATGATGGCGTTGGCGTCGTTTTTGTATTTGTCGAGAAACTCTTCGGCGCCCGAGAAGGCTATCTGGTTGATGTATTTGTCGATTTCTTCGGCCGTCATGCCGATACCGCGGTCCGAAATCGTCAGCGTTCCGGCGTCTTTGTCGAGGCGCACTTCGACGTTCAGGTTGCCGAGCTCGCCCTTGTATTCGCCTACCGAAGAGAGGGTTTTGAGTTTTTGCGTGGCGTCAACGGCGTTCGACACCAACTCGCGCAGGAAAATCTCCTGATCGCTGTACAGGAATTTTTTGATCACCGGAAAGATGTTCTCCGAAGTGACTCCAATATTGCCTTGTTTCATAGAGGATGTGTTTTTGATGTTTTTTGCCCTCTATGAGCAAAATATATGCCAAGGCGGCACCGACTGACAAAAAGGCGTAAAGGACGCTACTTGGCCCACTGGCGGCGCTTTTGTCCGTTGAAGAAGATTTTCAGCACTTGGGTCTGGCGCATGAATTCGCCCCGCTTGTAGAGCACATCCCACGAGGGCACCTGGCGGAGCAGCTCGGCCACTTGCCGGTCGGTGTCGGGGTTGAGCGTCTTGACAATCTGCACGCTGTCGATTTGTCCATCCTCATTGGCCGATACGAGGGCGATGAGAAAACCGTCGCCGGCCTTGTTCCAGTCGATGCGCGGGTAAATGAAGCTGTAGAGCGAGTCTTTGTTTTGCGCATATACCGACAAGCGGGTTTTGGAGTTGTCGAATTCTTGGATTTGCTCGAGCCGGCCCTCGCGGATGGTCAGTTCCACCTCTTTTTCGTACAGGGCTTCGTTGCGGTCGCTGCTGGTCAGCAGCATTTTCCCCTTGTTGAATCGGTAGGTGTCGGTGGCCCAGCGGGCAAAGACGCGGCCGTCGGCGTATTGGTCGGGAAAGACTTTCTGCAAGTCGGCTTCGAGGCTGTCTTGCGCAAAGCAGCACGAGTGGACTTGTGTCAGATACAGGCTGCTGTCGGCGACCATCCACTGGCTGCGGTAGCCGCGTTGGCAGTCGGACGGGCGGCAGGT
>JAGCZK010000082.1 GCA_017960065.1 Paludibacteraceae bacterium | reverse complement strand
TTACGAGAGATTCCCGTAAAATAGAGGCGGTGGTCTTGGAAATTTCGGATTCCGAGGTCAAGTACAAAAAACAGTCGAATCCCGACGGGCCCACTTATGTGGAAAAGAAATCCAATATCGCGACCATTGTCTATTCCAATGGTGACGTGGAAGTGTTCCCGGATGCCGCAGTGCAAGAGGTTGTAGAAACAACGTCAGCCGCAACAGGCCAACCCGTTTATGCGTTTATGGGTTGGTCCGGAAATCAGTTGCCCAAATTCGTGTATGAGAAAGTACACGTGCCCGGTAAAAAATACAAAAAGTACCGGTATGTGGCTGTTGACGGCAGTATGGTCTTGACCGATGGCGAATTTGAGGATTATATCAAGACTTATTGTCCCGAAGCGTACAAGTATCACCGAAGGGCTGTTACATTTCTGGTTCTGGAATGCGTGTCCATCCTTTTGGGATTGATTCCTGTGATTATTTTTGCTTGTTGTGGAATCTCAGCCAGTCACAATATCTTACCCACTTACAACAACTCTTGTGCGACACAGCCGCTTTCGCTGAATCCGATGGAGGAAGACTCGGATGACGGTGCGGAAGTGGCTTTGGCCATTCCATAAAATCAAAATGATTGGTATCAAATGAATTAGCTTATGAAAAGAATCTCTTTTTTGTTGTGCTTGGTAGCCCTGAATTTCTTGGCATCGGCACAAGACGTCATTGTAACCAAAGACGCACGAAAAATCGAGGCAAAAGTGCTCGAGGCTTCCGATTCAGAGGTGAAATACAAGAAGTACTCCAACCTCAACGGTCCGACTTATGTGGAGAAGAAAGCGAACATCTCTTCCATCATATACGCAAACGGAGAGGTGGAAACCTTCCAGGCCTCAAGCGCGACAGTGGCGAGCCAGCCGTCGGCTGCTGTAACGCCGGTTCAGCCTCAAACCCCGAAACCGGAGCAGTCGCAATATCAAGCGCAGCCTCAACCGCAATCAAACCGTGCTTATGGAGGGAAACCGATTCCAACCAGCCCCGACGAAGAGGGTGTGAAAATCCACACTTCCGGTTTTAACGTGTATGACAATGTTTTTCTTGAAAACCAGGCTGGCGCCAACTTGCGGATTGTTTTGAAAGGCCAGCACACCAAACTCGGGGAGGTCGAAATCGGGCGTGCGTTTTTGACCGAGGGCGCGGAGCTGCACCTGAATACGGTTTTTGAGGACAAACTGAAGATGTTTGCCTACATGACGGTCATTGGTCAGGACGATGTCCAAATCCTGCAATGTGCGGCTTACGAATCACATCAGGATGTCCATATCATCATTGAAAAAACAAGCAGTAAAAGTGCAAAGACAGTTGGCTCATCGGCGCAAGCAACGGATGCTACTGAACAGTTGAAGCAGTATAAACAATGGTTGGATTTGGGCATCATCACCCAAGAAGAATTCAATGCCAAACGCAAAGAACTGATTGGTTTTTAGGCAATGTTACGAAGAGTTTAAGAAGATACATGAAGAAACGCCGTTTGATGCAGATTTTTCTTTTAAATATGACTGGCCCAGTTATTTGTATTTGAAATTCGCTAAAATATGGAATTTGAGGAATCTGCAAAAAGATTTAGAGTGAGAGTTGATGTAGAGATGTCCTTAGACGGATATTACTGGGCAGTTCCGCAACACAACTTCAATATTGGATTTTTTGGTTGTGGTAAAACGCTTGAAGCAATGAAATCGGATTTGCAAAACTCATACGAGGAAGCGAAAAGATTCTGCAATTTACCAGAAGATGTGTTGTTTGAGTATATTTTTGAGGCGAACGGATGACTCTCCCTCACCCCAAACCCCTCTCCCTATTCAGGGCGAGGGGCTTTTGTTTTTGCGGTGCTCCCCTCTCCACAGTGGAGAGGGGCCGGGGGTGAGGTCTTGCACAATCCCACCAAAATCATTACCTTTGTCGTCTCAATAGGCGAAAAAGGACATGAATTCACTCGCAGATCAACTTAAACAGCGTATCCTGGTGCTGGATGGTGGCATGGGAACCATGCTGCAACGGATGCAGGGCACCGAACAGGACTGTGTCCGTCGGATCCATCAGCTGTACATTGAGGCGGGTGCCGACATCATCTCCACCCACACCTTTACCGCCAACGAAGGCCCCGAATTGCGCGAGCGCAACCTGCGTTTCGGACGCCTTGCCCGCGAGGTGGCCGATGCCTGTACCGACCGCAAAATCTATGTGGCCGGCTCGGTGGGGCCTACCAACCACACCCTGTCGATGGCCGACGACGTGACGTTTGACCAGCTTTACCGCGGTTACCGCCAACAGATGCAGGCCTTGGCCGAATGTGGCGTTGACGCCTTTTTGTTCGAAACCTTTTTCGACACCCTCAACCTCAAGGCGGCATTGCTGGCCGCCATCGATGCGGCACCCGAAATCCCGCGCATGATTTCGGCGACCCTCGAAAAAAGCGGCCGTCTGCTGAGCGGCCAGACCATCGAGGCCTTTGTCGCCACGGTGGCCCCCTTCCATCCGCTCAGCATCGGTTTCAACTGCTCGTTCGGGGCGCGCGATCTGCTCAACTATGTCGAACAGCTTGCCCAGTGCAGCCCCTTCTATATCAGCGTGTATCCCAATGCCGGACTGCCCAACCAGTTGGGCGAGTACGACGAGTCGCCCGAAATGATGGCGGGGTTCATGCGCCCTTATTTTGAACGGAACCTGCTGAATGTGGTGGGCGGTTGCTGCGGCACCACGCCCGATCATATCCGCGAAGTGGCCCAGCTGGCCCGTCAGGCCCAGCCGCACCGGCTGCCCCAACTGCAACCGGCCTCGGTGCTGACCGGACTCGAGCCCATGCGGTTCGACCATTTTGTTCAGGGGGGTGAGCGGACCAATGTGGCCGGCTCTAAAAAATTTGCCCGGCTCATCGCCGCCAAAGACTACGACGAAGCCCTGCAAGTGGCGCGCAAACAAGTCGAGGGCGGTGCCCAGGTCATCGACGTCTGCATGGACGACGCCCTGCTCGACGCCAAACAATGCATGGCCGAGTTTCTGCACCTGGCCGGGGCCGACCCCTACATCGCCCGGGTGCCGGTCATGATCGACTCGTCGAAGTGGGAAGTGCTGCAAGAGGGCTTGAAACACACCCAAGGAAAACCGATTGTCAACTCGATATCGCTAAAAGAAGGCGAGCAAGTCTTTCTTGAGCGGGCCGCCTACATCCAAAAATACGGGGCGGCAGTGGTGGTGATGGCCTTCGACGAAGAGGGGCAGGCCACAACCTACGAGCGCCGCGTGGCGGTGTGCACCCGTGCCTATCGCCTGTTGACCGAAAAACTGAATTTCAATCCATACGATATCGTCTTCGACCCGAATGTGCTGTCGATCGCCACCGGATTGCCCGAGCACGACAATTACGCGGTCGATTTTATCCGTACCGTATCCTATATCCGCCAGCAGCTGCCTGGAGCCCATGTGAGCGGGGGGGTCAGCAACCTGTCCTTCTCGTTCCGGGTAACAACAAAGTGCGCGAGGCCATGCATTCGGTCTTTTTGTACCATGCGATTCAGGCCGGACTCGACATGGCGATTGTCAATCCCGAGATGTTGGAGATTTACGACAACATCGACCCCGAGCTGCGCGAAAAGGTCGAGGCCGTGGTGCTGAACACGCACGCCGGCGCCACCGAAGCGCTGATAGAACTGGCCAACCGGATTAAGGCGGCTGCCGTGCCGGGAGCTCCGGCCGACACCAAAACCGACGCATGGCGCGAAGAAGCGGTCGGGAAGCGGCTGCAATACGCCATCCTCAACGGTACGGCCGAATACGTGGAGCAGGATGTGAACGAGGCCTTGCAGCACTATGCCCCCCTGCAAATTGTCGAAGAGGTGCTGATGCAGGGTATCACCAAAGTGGGCGAGCTTTTTGGCGAAGGCAAGATGTTCTTGCCCCAGGTGGTCAAAAGCGCACAGGTCATGCAGAAAGCCGTGTCGTTCGTTACGCCGCACTTGCCGGCCGGTCATTCGGACAACCGCCGCAAGGCCCTGCTGGCCACCGTCAAAGGCGATGTCCACGATATCGGCAAGAACATCGTGGGCGTGGTGATGGCCTGCAATGGCTACGAAGTCATTGACTTGGGCGTGATGGTGCCCAAAGAGAAAATAGTGGAGGAGGCCCTCCGGCAACAGGTGCAGGCGGTATGCCTGAGCGGTTTGATTACCCCCTCGCTGACCGAAATGGTCGAGGTGGCCCGCGCGTTGCAGCAAGTCGGCATGGACGTGCCGCTGATGGTGGGGGGCGCCACCACTTCCGAAAAACATACGGCCCTGTTCATCGACACCGCCTACGACGGACCGGTCGCCCATACCCGTGACGCGTCGGCCATTGTGCCCGTGTTGGGCAAATTGCTGACCGACGGCAATTACCGGATGTGCCTCAAGGCGCATTATGCCAAAATCCGCAGCGAGGCTGCGAGCGCTCCGACCATGCGCCAGCATTCTCCCGTCAAAATCGACTGGAATACCCAAAAAGTCTATGTTCCGGCAAGTACCGGACGGCGCGAGCTGACGCCCGAAATTGCGCAGTTGCTGCCCCTGGTCAACTGGAAGGCATTTGCCTTCGACTGGCGGGTGAAAGATGCGGCTGCCGAAGAGTTGGTGCGCGAAGGCCAGGCCTTTTTGCAGGAGCATTTGCACGAGTTCGTCGCCAAGGCGGTCGTCGGCATTTATCCGGTAGCGGCCCAGGGCGACACCCTGCTCGTGGAGGGACATCCCTTGCCCATGTTCCGCAACGGCGTCTGCCTGACCGACTTTATTGCGCCGCAAGGCGACCATCTGGGGCTGTTCGCCGCCACCGTCATTGCAGTGGCCCTGGCAGAATCGTACAAGGCCGAAAATGACTTGTACCACAGTCTGATGACCGAATTTTTGGCCAACCGGCTGGTCGAAGCGCTCTCCGAATGGCTGCACCGTCAGATGCGGACCGAGTGGTGGGGCTTCGAAACAGGCATTCGTCCGGCCGTCGGTTATTCGTGTCTGCCCGACCATCGGATGAAGCGCGATGTTTTTGAGATACTCGATGCTGCGTCGCATACGGGGATTCAGCTGACCGAGACGGGTGCCATGCTGCCCCTGTCTTCGGTTTGCGGATTCTATTTTGCCTGCGACAAGGCGGTTTATTATTAGTGTATGGCCTATTGGTATTCTTTTGTCAACGCATTGCTCAGCACCCTGCTTGTCAGCGGTCTGGTCATCATTATGATGATGCTGATCGAGTCGCTCCACTTGAGCGTTCGCGGCACCTTTGCCGGCTGGTTGCACCGCAACCGTTTCGGACAAGTTGTTATGTCGGCCTTGCTGGGGCTTATCCCCGGCTGCATGGGCGGGTTTGCGGCGGTTTCGCTCTATACGCACGGGCTGTTGGGCTTCGGGGCCCTGGTGGCCATGATGATTGCCTCGTCGGGCGATGAGGCCTTTGTGCTGATGGCCATGGCTCCCGGCGATGCCTTCTGGCTCTTTTTGCTGCTGTTTGTCATCGCCCTGGTTTGCGGCGGTCTGCTCGAACTGATTCCGGCAATCCGTCGGCGGCATCCGCTGTGTACCGACATTGAAGAGCTTCCAGCGTCAGAAAAAATCCTGACCCGCAACCGCAAGCTGCGCCACTGGTTTTGGCAGCGCTCGTTGCTGGCCGTCGCCCTGTTTGTCTTTATGGTCGCCCTCTTGGGCGGATTTTTGGAACCTGCCGGCCATCTGCCTGCCAGCGATTTGTCGGCCATCAACAGTTTTTGGCTCGACGAGGAATGGATGTACTGGGTGTTCGGCCTCTTTATGGTGCTGCTGTTGCTGGTGGTGTTGTTCGGCAAGGACCAGTTCGTGCGCCAGCGCTTGTGGCAGCATGTGGTGGTCAAACACTATCCGGCCCTGTTTGCCTGGACGTTCGGGGTGCTCTTTCTGATCAACGTCGGCCAGCAGTTTGTTGATCTGACGGCCTGGGTGTCGAACAATGTGGCCATTATGGTCTTGCTTGCCGCCCTCATCGGGCTGATCCCGGAGTCGGGGCCGCACCTGCTGTTTGTTACCCTCTATGTGGGCGGAATCGTGCCCCTGCCGGTGCTGCTTGCCAGCAGTGTCAGTCAGGACGGGCATGCCTCGCTGCCTTTGTTGGCCGAAAGCAAGCTCGATTTTCTGCGCGCCAAGCTGGTGAATTTGGCGGTCGGCCTTGTGGCTGGTTATGCCGCCATGCTATTTGTGTGATTGTCGCCCAAACCTGATTTTTGCTGACAATTTCGGTTTATTTCGGGGATATGCTTATAAATTGTAAGTTTATTTTTAAAAATAATTGAATTTTATTGTGGGGAATTAAAAAACTTCGTATCTTTGCCCCGTCATTGAAAAGAAAATGAAACAGAATTTGTTGATTATTGCCCTGTCGATTATTATTCTCCGACTGCGTGTCGGGGGATAAGAGGGTGCATGTCAATAAGCGCGATATAAAAACTTTCTTATCCCTCGGGATGAGAAAGTTTTTTTTTACCAGATAACCAACTCTCCATTATGGAACGTCTTTACATATTTGACACTACACTGCGCGACGGCGAGCAGGCTCCCGGATGCCAGTTGAACACCGTCGAAAAGATTCAGGTCGCCCAAGCGCTCGAAAGCCTGGGCGTGGATGTGATTGAGGCGGGATTTCCGATTTCGTCGCCGGGCGATTTCAATTCGGTGGTCGAAATCTCGAAAGCCGTGAGCGAACCGGTGATTTGTGCCCTGACCCGCGGCATCGAAGCCGACATCGACTGTGCGGCCGAGGCGCTGCGCTATGCCCGTCGCAAGCGCATTCACACCGGGATCGGTACTTCCGACTACCACATCCGTTACAAGTTTAACTCCACCCGCGAGGCCATTCTCGAGCGGGCGGTGGCCGCTACCGCCTACGCCAAAAAATTCGTCGAAGACGTCGAGTTCTATTGCGAGGATGCCGGCCGGACCGACAATGAATACCTGGCCCGGGTGGTCGAAGCGGTCATTCGCGCCGGAGCCACCGTAATCAACATACCGGACACCACCGGCTATTGCCTGCCCAATGAATTTGCCGACAAAATCCGTTACCTGTTTGAGCATGTTGACGGCATCGGCAAGGTCTGCGTCTCGACACATTGCCACAACGACCTGGGCTTGGCTACCGCCAATACGCTGGCCGGAGTGATGGCTGGCGCCCGGCAGGTGGAGGTGGCCGTCAACGGCGTGGGCGAGCGTGCCGGTAACACCGCCCTCGAAGAAGTGGTGATGGCCGTGAAATGCCACCCCGAAACACAACTGCTGACCGGTATCCAACCCGAGCATATCACCCGGGTGAGCCGGATGGTGTCGGGGTTGATGGATATGCCGGTACAACCCAACAAAGCCATTGTCGGACGCAATGCCTTTGCCCATTCGTCGGGGATTCACCAAGACGGTGTCATTAAGAACAGTTCCACCTACGAAATCATCGATCCGCAAACGGTGGGTCTCGACACCAATGCCATGGTGCTGACCGCCCGAAGCGGACGTGCCGCCCTCAAACAGCGGCTGCGTTTGTTGGGCTATGAGGTCGAAAAAGACCGGCTCGACGAACTTTACCGCCAGTTTCTGTTAGTGGCCGATAAGAAAAAAGAGGTGCGCGACGAAGACTTGCGCATGCTGGTCGGCCTGGATTTGTCGGACAACCACTGGGTGCAGCTTCAGTCGCTGAAGGTGACGTCGGGCAAGGGCCTGACCCCGCATGCGGTACTGTCGCTGAGCATTGGCCAGCAGTCTTACCAGGCCGAGGCCGACGGCAACGGCCCGGTCGATGCCGGCATCAACGCCCTGAAAAAAATTGTGCTGAACCGGATGATCATCCAAGAGTTCACCATCCAGTCGATTACCCGCGGGAGCAACGACCTGGGCAAGGTGCACATGCAAGTGGAAATCGACGGCAAGGCGTATTATGGCTATGGCGCCAATACCGACATCGTGGTGGCATCGGTCGAGGCCTACCTCGATGCCATCAACCGTTTTATGGTCAAAAATGAAGTCAAAACAATATGAGTAAACGTACATTAATCGACAAATTGTGGGAGTCCCACACGGTCCATCAGTTGCCGCAGGGACCCACCCAAGTGTATATCGACCGCCTGTATTGTCACGAGGTGACCTCCCCGCAGGCTTTCGAAGGCTTGCGCAAGCGGGGTGTCAAGGTATTGCGTCCCGAGCGGGTGGTGTGTATGCCCGATCACAATATTCCGACCGCGAACCAGGACCAACCGATTCGCGATGCGGTTTCGGCCCGGCAGGTCGAAGCCTTGGCGCGCAACGCCGCCGAATTTGGCCTGTCGCATTTCGGAATGGGCGACCGGCGCAACGGAATCATTCATGTGGTCGGTCCGGAAACGGCCTTGACGCTGCCCGGCATGACGGTGGTGTGCGGCGATTCGCACACCTCCACCCACGGTGCTTTGGGGGCTCTGGCCTTTGGTATCGGCACCTCCGAAGTGGAAATGGTGTTGGCCACCCAGTGCATTTTGCAGGCCAAACCCAAAACCATGCGCATCTGTTTTACCGGACAACTGGCCAAAGGGGTCGGCCCGAAGGATATTGCCCTGTACATGATTCAGCAGATGGGAACGGGGGGCGCGACCGGTTATGCGGTCGAGTACGCCGGCGAAGTTATCCGTCAGATGAGCATGGAAGGGCGCTTCACCCTCTGCAACCTGAGTATTGAGATGGGCGCACGCGCCGGAATCATCGCTCCCGACGAAACCACCTTCGCCTATTTGAAAGGCCGCGAACATGCGCCTTGCGGCGTGGATTGGAACCGGGCGGTCAGCGAGTGGAAAAAACTCTACAGCGAATCCGACGCCGAGTTCGATCGCGAGGTGACCCTCGACATCAGCCACCTGACCCCCATGGTGACCTACGGCACCAACCCCGGCATGGGCATGGGAATTGCCGAGCGGATTCCTACGGCTGGCAGTCTGGCTTCGACGGGCAGTCAGTCTTTCCTCAAATCGTTGGAATACATGGGTTTCCAAGAGGGCCAGCGGTTGTTGGGGATGCCGGTCGATTATGTGTTCTTAGGCAGTTGCACCAACGGTCGGATCGAAGATTTCAGGGCTTTCGCCTCGCTTGTCAAAGGCCATCGCAAGGCCGATACGGTGACCGCGTGGCTGGTCCCTGGCTCGTGGGCGGTGTATGAGCAAATCTGCGAAGAAGGCATCGAAAGCATTCTGCGCGAGGCCGGCTTTGAGCTGCGCCAACCCGGCTGCTCGGCCTGCCTGGCGATGAACGACGACAAAGTGCCGGCCGGCAAGTACGTCGTATCGACCACCAACCGCAATTTCGAAGGCCGTCAGGGCCCTGGCGCCCGCACGTTACTGGCCAGCCCGCTCGTGGCGGCCGCAACTGCCATCACTGGTTGTCTTACCGATCCAAGAGAATTCTTATGAACAAGCTGAATATCCTTACCTCACGCGTGGTGCCGCTTCCGATCGACAATATCGATACCGATCAGATTGTGCCGGCACGTTACCTCAAAGCCACCACTCGCGACGGCTTTGGCGACTACCTGTTCCGCGACTGGCGTTTCGAAGCCGACGGAACTCCCAAAAAAGACTTTGTGTTGAACAACCCCCACTATGCAGGCACGG
>JAGCZK010000081.1 GCA_017960065.1 Paludibacteraceae bacterium | reverse complement strand
GCTTTTGCTTTTCGAGCAGTTTGCGCTTACGCGAAACGTCGCCGCCGTAACACTTGGCCGTCACGTCCTTGCGCACGGGCTTGATGGTTTCGCGGGCGATGATTTTGCTGCCGATGGCCGCCTGAATGGCGATTTCGAACTGTTGGCGCGGAATCAGCTCGCGCAGTTTTTCGCACATGCGGCGTCCGATGGTGACGGCATTGTCGGCATGGGTCAGCGACGACAACGCATCGACCGAGTCGCCGTTGAGCAGAATGTCGAGTTTGACCAGTTTCGACGGACGGAATCCGTTGATATGGTAGTCGAAGGAGGCATAGCCTTTCGAAATGGATTTGAGTTTGTCGTAAAAGTCGAAGACGATTTCGCCCATGGGCATGTCGTAGAGCAGCTCGATGCGGTTCGACGAAATGTATTCCTGTTTGACCAGCTCGCCGCGCTTGCCCAGGCAGAGCGTCATAATCGGGCCGATAAAGTCGGAGAGGGTGATGATGGAGGCGCGGATGTAGGGTTCCTCGATGTGGTCGATCAGCGTGACGTCGGGCATCCCCGAGGGGTTGTGCACCTCGAGCACTTCGCCTTTTTTGGTGTAAATCTTGTATTGGACGTTGGGGATGGTGGTGATGACGTCCATGTTAAACTCGCGGTCGAGGCGTTCCTGCACGATTTCCATGTGCAGCATGCCCAAAAAGCCGCAGCGGAAGCCAAAGCCCAGTGCGGCCGACGATTCGGGCATGAAGGTCAGGGCGGCGTCGTTGAGCTGGAGTTTCTCCATCGAGGCGCGCAAGTCTTCAAAGTCTTCGGAATCAATCGGATACACGCCGGCAAAGACCATGGGTTTCACTTCTTCGAAACCGTCGATTGCCTTGTCGCAGGGGCGTTCGACATGGGTGACCGTGTCGCCCACACGCACTTCCTTCGAGTTTTTGATGCCCGAAATGATGTAGCCGACATCGCCGCATTTGAGTTCGGAGCGGGGCTCCATGTCGAGGCGCAGCACTCCGATTTCGTCGGCGTCGTACTGCTTGCCGGTATTGACAAACTTGACCAAATCGCCCTGACGGATCGAGCCGTTGACGATTTTCATGTAGGTGATGATGCCGCGGAACGAATTGAAGACCGAGTCGAAAATCAGGCATTGCAGGGGCGCGTCGGGGTCGCCTTTGGGCGGACGGATACGCTCGACAATGGCATTGAGGATTTCGGTGACACCCATGCCGGTTTTGCCGCTGGCGCGGATGATTTCTTCGGGTTTGCAGCCCAAGAGCTCCACAATCTGGTCTTCGACCTCGTCGGGCATGGCGCTGTCCATGTCCATCTTGTTCATGACCGGAATGATTTCCAGATCGTTATCGATGGCCATGTAGAGGTTCGAAATGGTTTGGGCCTGAATGCCCTGGGTGGCGTCCACAATGAGCAACGCCCCCTCGCAGGCGGCGATGGAGCGCGACACTTCGTACGAAAAATCAACGTGCCCCGGGGTGTCAATCAGGTTGAGGATGTATTTCTGGCCCTGGTACTGGTAATCCATCTGGATGGCGTGGCTTTTGATGGTGATGCCGCGCTCGCGTTCGAGGTCCATGTCGTCCAACACCTGGGCCTGCATGTCTTTGCCGACAACGGTGCGGGTTTCTTCGAGCAGGCAGTCGGCCAGGGTCGATTTGCCGTGGTCGATGTGGGCGATGATGCAGAAGTTGCGGATGTTGTTCATGATGTACCGAATCAGGCCACAAAGTTAATCAAAATGTCGGATACGCGCGAAGGGTGTTGATAAATATTCTACCAAGGTGTTGATAAATATTCTATCTTTGTGCTGAATAAACAACAACAAGCGGATGAAAAAACGGATACAAACCCTTCTGACAATAGCCTGCTGCCTGGTGGCAGGGCACGTTTGGGCAGCCCCTGTGCTGGTGGAAATGCGTTATTGGAACGACACGGACACCCTGAGCGCCTATGCCGTCTTTCCGGCCGATGACGGCCAGGGCGGTTTTGAGGCGCAACTGGCCCGTTTGCAAGACGAAGTGTACTGCCTGAAGACCACCGACATGCCGGCCTTCGTGTCGTCGGGCGACCGGCGGCTTCTGACGCGGCACACCCCCAAGGATTTGGCCGGTTTCATCCTCAAAACCGACGATGGGATGGAGTACAAGTTCGTGTCGGTGAAATACGAAGCCTACAGCCTCAAAAACGCCAAATACCAGCCGGCCAAATGCCAGTTTCTGCTGCAAGTGTCGGAAGACAGCTATTCGATGTACATGGTGCACCACGCCAAAAACGGTCAGACCCGGCTCGAAATGGCCTACAGCCGGCAGTCGGCCCCCTTGTCGGTCAAGAGTGTGCGCGGCCTCGACATTGCCCGCGAATTTGCGCATTGCGAGACAGTGATGCAACGCTATCAGGCCGGCGACTATGCCGAAGACGAGTCGATGCACCTCGAGCGCCATTCGGCCGAAACCATCCGCCAAATCGGCAAGGCCATGGCCATCGTCGATTACCTGTCCAACTGCCGTTAGTCGGCGAGTGACCCCTCGTTGTAGAATTGTTCCAATCGGGCGTTGAAATCGAGCTTTTCGTATTTCTTCGCCCAATTTTTCATGGGGTCGGTCAAGTCGTAAATCTCAATATCCACCCGGCGCTTTTTGCCAAACAGTTTGTAGAGCGATCCCAGCAGGGTGCTGAGGAT
>JAGCZK010000080.1 GCA_017960065.1 Paludibacteraceae bacterium | reverse complement strand
GCGCTGATTGTGTTTTCCTTTATCTGTTTTTCCGTTATCGGCAGTTACGAAGGCTTTTCGCTGCGTACCAACCGCTATTTCTGGCTGGTGCTGCTCGGCATGTTCTTCGGGGTGCTGAGCGGTCTGTACGACAAGTACCTGTTGTTGCAGGTCGATCGATATGCCATCCAGTTTTATTATACTTGGGAGCAGATGCTGATGATGGGCCTGATCGCCGCCTTTGTCTGGTGGCCCCGTCGCCGCAGCGAGGCACCCTTCCAATGGCGCTGGAGCATTTTGCTCATCTCGGTGTTCTGGGTCTCGAGCGAATTTGTCTATTTCTATGCGCTGTCGCGCCCCGATGCGTTGCTGGCGGTGTTGTCGGTGATTCGCCGGGCCGGTGTGATCATCCCCTTTGTATGGGGAGCCGTGGTGTACAAAGACCACCATATCCTCGGCAAGTCGCTGGCCCTGTGTGGGGTGTTGCTTGGGGTGATGATGCTGGCGCTGAGTTAGTGGTTCACCATAAAGCCGATGTAGGCTCTCGGCCCGGTAGGCATGACCAGTGCCGACTGGTGGAAGGCCAGCATCCAGTCAATCTTGAGGCTGACTTGGATTTTCTTGGTCAGGCTGAAATTGACCCCGACGTAAGGCGCCACATAGACAAACGGCGTTTTGTGTGCGACGGCGTTGCTTTCGGCGGCCCAGTCGTCCTGACTGCCTTCCAGCAGGTACAAACCCTTGAGCGAACCGCCGCCGACCCCCATTCCGAGGTAGGGAATCCAGCGGTCTTTCTTCCAGTAGGCGTCGGCCAGCAGGCCGCCCCAGCCGCTGCGCAGGTAACTGCCTTTTTGCAATAGCCGGCTGCAGTCGGTCATGCCCGAATTCATCGTCGATACATAGCCTTCGGTGCCGATGCGCAGGTGCTGTAGCAGGTGTACCCGTATCGCGCCGCCGATGCCGAAGGTGGCCCCTTGCGGGCTGCAGGTGCGGCCGTGTTTGACCGGCGCTTGCGGGTCGGTTCCAAACAGGTAGCCCGTGTGCAACATCATCCCGCCCGAGTAGCCTTGATACACGGCCGGTTTCTCTTGTGCGACAGCCCAAAGGCTGCAGCAACATCCGATTAAAATAAGCAAGTGTTTCATAACGGGTGCAAAGTAAGCGATTTTGCCCCGCACCATTCTTAAGAAAGGCTTAAGATTTCTTGAGCAGTACGGCCAGTTCGATTCCAAGCTTGCCGCCTTGGCCGCTCATCTGCATGGGCATGCCCATGAGGGCGGCCAGCCGTTGGGCCAGCAGCAGCGGGCTCCAGTCGGCGCATTGCCCCGTACACCGGAAGGTCAGCGTAAAAGCCTGCATACCCAGGCTGCTGGAAATGGTCAGTTGGGGGTGTTGGGGCAGTTGGGTGTGGTGGAGCAGGTGCTCAAACACCTGCTCGAAAATCATGCGCAGGGTGGTGCGCTCTGCCAATACCGACTGGACAAAAGGCGTAAGTTGCAGCCGGCAGCCGAATTGCGCCTGCTGTAGCTGAGAGTGGTACTGTCCGATGACTTCGTACAGCAAGTCTTCGAGCCCGACCTCTTCGAGGGTGGTGGGCAGCATCTCGCTAAAGAGCCGGGTCCAGTGCAAGTCTTGTTGGGTGGTCAGCTGATGGTCTTTGCCGGGCGAATGAACGATGTAGCCCACGCCCCGCACGGTGTGGATCAGCGGTTGTTTTGGGTGGCCAAGTTTGCGCCGCAGGGCGGCGATGTGTACGTCGAGGGTGCCGGTGTCGTAGCAAAAACGCGCTCCCCATACCTGATCGATCAGGTCGTCGCGCCGGCATACCTCGCCCTGATGGGCAACCAAATACTCCAGCAGCTGAAACTCGGTGCCTGTCAGTTGGATGTCGCGCCCGTTGTGACGGACGATACGGGTGTTTTTGTCGAGCAGTAGCATAGGGAGGAGTCGCTATTTGCCGACAAAGGTACGAAAAAATCGGGTTACTTCATTTCGGTAACGGTCATCGTTTTCAGCCCGTTCTGGTCGTAGCCAGTGGCGCTGATGCTCACGTTGCTGTTTTGGAACGCCTCTTCGGTAAACACAAGCGAGATTTTGGTGTCGTGCTCGGTGTTGAGGAAGGGACAGTCGGAAACCAACACGTTCTCTTCGTTATCGAAACTGATGTATTGGCCTGCCTGCGAGGTGTACAACGGATCGGCGGTTGCCAGGATTTTTTTGTAGGGAACGCCGTCGATGTAGGCGATGGCCAGTACGCTTTGGATGATGTGGGTCTTCGACGCGTCAACCGTGTCGAGGTGGTTGTCAATGTCGAGGTAGAAGGTCAGGGTGGTGCCGTTTTCGCCAACAACCAGCGAATCGCACATCACCGCTTTGTTGAAGTCATAATTTGCATCGGGATCGTTGCGTTTACATGCGGCCAAGGCCAGTACAAAAGCAACGAGAAGTACGAAGAAAGTTTGTTTTTTCATACGGATTAAGGTTAACACTCTGCAAAGATATAAATCTTTTGGCAATTAGCGGCTTTTTTGCTCAAAATATTTCTCCAAATAGAAGGGCCCGACCGCTTGGCGGTAGGCGTCGGTGTAGGCGCGCCGGTCGGCGGTTTCCATGGCCAGCGATTCGGTTTGGCAGCTTTCGGGGTGTCTTTCAAAGGCGATTAGCAGGCGTTTCGGAGCCTGGCCTTCGATGGCGGCGACCGCTATTTGCCGGGTGGCGTAGAGCCCGCATCGGTTGGCCTGCGCAACGAGGTCGGAGGCTTCGGCCGGCGGTATGACGACCCACATCCGGCCGTTTTCCGTAAGGATTTTTGCGGCCCCCTGCATCAGCTGGGCAAACGGCAGCGTGTCGGTGTGGCGGGCGGTGCGGCGTGCCAGGTCGGGGCATTTGAGGGCGTCGGCAAAGTAGGGCGGGTTGCAGACGATGGCGTCGAAGGGTTGGGGGCACTGGTCGGCGAACTGGCGGAAGTCTTGGTGCAGCAGGGCGATTGGCCATGGCGCGGCGGCAAAGTTTTGGGCGGCGTCGCTGGCGGCTCCATCATCGATTTCGACGGCCAGGGTTTCGGCTTCGGGGTAGCGCTGCTTGAGCATGAGGGCCAGCAGGCCGGTGCCGCAGCCAATGTCGAGCAGGCGGTGGGGCTGGTCGAATTGCGCCAGGGCCCCGAGCAGCACGCCGTCGGTGCCGACTTTCATGGCGGTGTGGTCTTGGCGGATGGTGAATTGTTGGAATTGGAATTGGCTTGCCCGCATGGTTTTGCAGTGTGATTTTTATTGTTCAAAGATACGATTATTTGAAAAAATAATGTAGTTTTGCTTCAAAAATAGATGGAATTTATAAAGTAGGTTATGAAAATCGTTTACTTTCACGGATATGCGTCGTCGGGGGCGTCTGGTACGGTCGAACTTTTGCGCAAGGCGTTGCCCGAAGACGAGGTGCTTGCGCCGGACATTCCGGTGGACCCGGTCGAGGCCTTGCCTTATCTGCAGCAGTATTGTGCCGAGCACCAGCCCGACCTGATTGTCGGTACCAGCATGGGAGGCATGTATGCCCAGCAAATGCACGGCTATCGCAAGATTTGTGTCAATCCGGCGTTCAACATGTCGCGTGTCGGGGTGATGAAATGCGGCGAGCATCCTTTCTTAAACGGTCGCAAGGACAATCAGAAGACTTTTCGCATCACCCGCGACATCATCCAGCATTTTTCGATGATGGAACGGACTCAGTTTAAGGGGATTACCGAGTTTGACAAGGAGAATACCTACGGCTTGTTCGGCATTCACGACCCGCTGGTGCACACATACGACACGTTTAAGAAGTATTATTCGCAGGCCAGTCGCTTCGATGGCGCGCACCAACTCAATGACAAGGCGCTCAAAACAGCGGTTTTGCCGTTGATTGCGCAGATTCGGGCGCAGTTAGGGAAGTGATCTCTGGTGCAGGTAGTGGTCGAGGCGGTTGAGGCCTTCGCGGATGCGGTCGAGCGAGTTGGCATACGAAAAACGAACATAACCTTCGCCCTCCGAACCGAAATCAATGCCTGGGGTAATGCCGACATGGGCGTTTTCCAGAATGTCGAACGCAAACTTCAGCGAATTGTCGGTAAACTTGCGGGCGTCGGCAAAAATATAGAAGGCCCCTTGCGGGTCGGTGGGGATGACAAACCCCATTTGGCGCAGCCTCTCGAGCATGTACAGCCGCCGCTCGTTGTAAGTGGCCCGCATCCGGCTCTCGTAGTCGCTCGTGTCGTTGAGCGCGGCGATGCCTGCGCGTTGGGCGGTCGATGAGGCGCAAATCAAAAAATTCTGTCCCATTTTCTGAATGGCGGGCATGTAGGCCTTGGGGGCAATCAGGTAGCCCAGGCGCAGCCCGGTCATGGCATAGCGCTTGCTGAAACCGTTGAGAATGAATGCCTTGTCGGAATACTCGAGCATGCTGTGCGCCTCGCCTTCGTAAATGAGCCCGTGGTAAATTTCATCGCTGATGACCGGAACATCGAGCGCCGCCAACTCTTGGTAGAAGTCGGGCGACAGCAGCGTCCCCGTCGGATTCATGGGCGAGTTGATGAAAATGGCGGCGGTGCGCTCGCTGATTTTTGAGCGAATGTCGGCGATGCGGTATTGGAATCCGTCTTCGGCCGAAAGGGGCACATATACAGGTTTGCCGCCTGCCGCCAATACGAAATTGCTGTAACAGGCGTAGCCCGGATTCGACAAAATCACCTCGCTGCCAGGCTGGCAGAGCAGCAGCATCGTCAGCAGAATGGCTGGCGAAGAGCCCGACGTGACCAGAATCTGGTCGGGATCAACCTTCACCCCGTATTCTTGGCCGTACTTGGCGGCAATCGCCTCGCGCAGTTCGGGGTCGCCCAGCGAATGGGTGTAATGGGTCCGGTGCTCGGCGTAGGCCTGGTTGACGGCCAGACTGACGCAGACGGGAACATCAAAGTCGGGTTCGCCCACTTCGAGGTGTACGATGTCAATTCCTTGGCGTTGCAGCTGATTGGCCCGTTCGAGCACGTCCATCACGATAAACGAACTCATCTGGTCAACGAGCGGGTTGTAGCTGCGGTATGGTGGTTTTGTCATTGTTCCAATGCTTTGATTCTGGCCAGTTGAATGGGGTCTTCGGTCACTTTCAACTTGGGGCTTTTTTTGTATAAATCGAGTTTGTTAATATTCCAGAGCGGTTTTTTGACGGAGGGCTCTATGTGCTTTTCGTCATGTATGACAGGCTTTTGGGAGCCTTGCACGTCTTCGCGGATAAAATACAGGATCTCGGACGGATTTTCGCTGAAACCCAACAGCGACACCTCGTGTCCGAAGTTTTTGTAACGCATGATGCGGTGCGCCCAACCTGCCTTGCGGAACTTGCGCGACAGGTACTTGGGGCCGTACATGCCCTTGCCGCAAATCACCGTGCGCGAGTAGGGGACGAGCTCGTCTTTGGTTCCATGGAGAAAATAGGTCGGGTCGGGCTGCTGTGCGTAGCAAATTTTCTTGTCAAAACGGGCGAGGGCACCGGCGCACGATACAATGCCTCCGTAGTGGAATCCGGCGGGCAGTCTTTGGGCCAGCGGATGTCCGTTTTTGAGGTAATAGTCGGCTTGCAGCGAACTGATGGCGCCGGCGCTCGAACCGACCAGCACAATCTGTTCGGGATGGATGCGCAGGGCTTGACAGTGTTCGACAAGATAGGCGGTGGCGTCCATCACATCCTCGACGGCCAAATCGATGCTGAACGCCAGCCGTTCGATGGTTTCCCGGGCATGGTTGCTCTTAAAGCCCTTGAGCCCCAAGCGGTAGTCGATGGCCACTCCGACCACGCCGTTTTCGGCCATGGTTGTCAGAAACTTCTGGCAGGGCTTGGTGTCGCGACTGCCCATCATAAAACCGCCGCCAAACACAAAGCAGACGCAGGGATGCTGCGACAGCGTGTCGTCGGGTTGATAGACATCCATCTTGAGCGAGCAGGTGTCATGCTCGGCAAAGACCAGCGTGGTCGTCCCGACGGCCAGGGCCGGCAGTGCGCACAAGGCGCTAAAAAGCAGCAGAAACAGGTTTTTTCTCATAATTTGTTGACAGAATATACAAAAGTACACAATAATTGGCGGATTTCCCTTAATTTTGCCCCATAAAAATACGATTCCATGAACCAAGAACCGAATATCGCCCTTTACGACCGCTACGAGCAGTCGTTGCAAACCCAGTTGTCCGACACGGCAGCCATGCGCGGCTGGTTTTCGGATCCGATGCCCGAGAGCGCGGATCTGGAGGAAAAATGGCGTGAACTGGCGCCCGACTACCTCAACGATGCGGTGCGCGAGTACAATGCCTATCCCTTGTCGGCGTTGGCTTGGGCCGGCTTTGTCGGTTTGGCCGAAGCCCAGTGGTGGGAAGAAGACTGGCAGCACAACCGTGAGCGTGGCTACCGCTCGCTACAGGGCGAAAACGGGTTTGACGACATGGACGAATATATCCTGCAAAATATCCTGCACCTGTCGCCCGATGAAGCCGAGTCCGAGACCTTGTCCGACCGCTTGCGGCTTTGTGCCGAAATGGCCGACGCCCGGATGAAGCACGAAGGCGTGGCGCCCGGTACAGTCGATGCGTTCTACCTTTTTGTACGTACGGTGCGGGTCATGTACCGCATCGGCGTGGCGCTCGGCCTCGCCCGTTTGGGGTACCGCATGGAAAAGAATTGAGGCCTCAATAGTTGCCGGCGTAGGTCTGCAAGTCGCGGATGCCGCTCGGCTCGCCTACCACCCAGACAATATCGCCTGCCTGCAAAACCAAATCGACATTGGGCTTGATCAGTTGGTCGTCGCCCCGGTCAATTCCCACAATCAGTCCGCGGTAATCGGTACGGATGCCGCATTCGAAGATGTGCTTGCCCGCCAAGGGCGAGTTTTCCGGAATCGGCACTTGGTACAACTGTACGTCGGCCTGCTCTTTGGCCTGCTCTTGCGCACTCAGCTGCAAGGCTTCGACAAAACGGGCCAAGTTTTCGTCAGAGCCGACAACCTGTACTTTGTCGCCGGGGAACAGTTGGCTTTCGGGGGCCGGAATGTTGAGGTGCACGCCGTTGCGGATAATGGCCATGACGTGCACGTCGTATTCGTGCCCCCAGTTGAGCTGGCGCAGGCTTTGGCCGCACCAGTGCGAACTTTCGGGCAACACAATGTCGGCCAAGTGGATGTCTTTCGACTGCAACTGCCCTTCGTAAGCCGGGCGGTTGAGGTTTTTGGCCTGTTCCTTTGAGTTGAGGTTGTTGAGGAAAATGGTTTCCATGCGTTCCTGATTCTTGCGGAACAAACGCGAAAACAGCACCAGCGCAAGCACGCTCAGGATAAATCCGACCGCCACCACCCAATACGAGGGGTACAAGGCGCGGATACTGAGGTTGATGATGGTGACTCCGGTGAGAATGCGGATGATGACCATCGCCAAAATGGAGGCGCGGTTGAGTTCCCGGTCATTCCACCATTGCCAAAAGGTGGCGTCGAAAATGTTTTTGAACATGAGCGGCCACAAGAAAATCAGTTGCAGAGCCATCATAATGGCGGTGCAGGTGATGCGTGCCGACGTTTCGGGCAGGAACTTTTGGGCAAACGGCAGTCCGACATAGACCATGAGCAGCGCAACGGCCAGTACCAGCACTCCGTAGATGAAAAGCGGCGTCAGCATACGTTGCAGCATGGGTTTCCACTTGCTGGAGTGGTGTACCGAATCCGAACCGCTGCTGTAGCGTTCGATGGTCCGGCGCAGGGACTCGGGTAACCGGGGTTCGATAAATTCCGACACCGGCTTGGCCGCGCGTATCATGTACGGGGTGGTGAAGGTGGTGATGACCGATACCGAAACGATGATGGGGTAGAGGAATTCGCTGATGGCGCCGAGACTGATGCCCAGCGTGGCGATGATGAACGAGAATTCGCCCACTTGCGCCAAACTGTAACCGCATTGCATGGCGGTCTTGAAATTGACACCTCCCAGCAGGAAGGCAATGGTTTCGATGGTGCTGCGTCCGAAAATCATCACCAGGGCGATAACCAGAATCGGCACCCAATACTGGACGAGCATGGTCGGGTCGATCATCATGCCGACCGACACGAAGAAAATGGCGCCGAACAAGTCTTTGATGGGCGTGACAATGTGCTCGATGCGTTCGGATTCGATGGTCTCGGCCAAAATGGAGCCCATGACAAACGCGCCGAAGGCGGCCGAGAATCCGGCGATTGAAGCCAGCACCACCATGGCGAAGCATAGCGACAGGCTGACAATCAGCAGGGTTTCGTTGTTGAGCTTGGTCTTGAAATGTTTCAGGATAATCGGAATCAGGTAGATGCCCAGCAAGAACCACAAGATCAGGTAGAAGAACATGCTGCCGATGCTCTTGACAAGGGCCAGCCCGTCGAGGCCCCGCCCCTCACCCAATGTGCCGAAAAGCAGCATCATGACAATGGCGATGATGTCTTCGATAATCAGTACGCTAAAGACCAGCGAAGCGAATTTCTGCTGCATCAGCCCCAGGTCGCCGAAGGTTTTGATGACAATGCTGGTCGAAGCGATGGCCATCATGCCTCCCAGATAGAGTCCGTCCATGCCACGCCAACCGAAACTGTAGCCCAAAATCAGGCCGATCATGATCATGGAGCACAAGCTGACCGCCACCGCAATGAAGGGTGCGGTGCCGATGCGAAACAGTTTCTTGAAACTGAACTCCAGTCCAAGGGTGAACAACAGGAAGATGATGCCGATGTCGGCCCAGGTCTCAATCGACGAAATGTCGAGAATCGACTGGGTGTAGGTCATGTGAGGCCCGGCCAGAAATCCGGCGACAATGTAGCCTAAGACAACCGGTTGTTTCAGACTTTTGAACAAGATGGACATGACGCCTGCGCACAACAGGATATAGGCGAGGTCCGATATGAGGGGAGGTAAATTCTCCATAGGGCAGTGGCGGTGTTATGCAGCGGTATTTGTATGGATTGTGGCGGTTTGCGTATGAAAAAGACGGGGATAAACTCTCGTCTAACCCCGTCGTTGTCTCTTGGTGCCGGTTTATTTTCCGAAGTAGCGCTTGAACAGGCCTTCGAAACCTTTGCCGTGGCGGGCTTCGTCTTTGGCCATTTCATGCACGGTGTCGTGGATGGCGTCGAGATCTTGTTGCTTGGCGTTGCGTGCGATGCGCATCTTGTCTTCGCAGGCGCCACTTTCGGCCACCATGCGTTTTTGCAGGTTGGTCTTGGTGTCCCATACGACGTCGCCCAACAGTTCGGCGAATTTGGCGCAGTGCTCGGCTTCTTCAAAAGCATAGCGTTTGAAGGCTTCCGCAATTTCGGGATAGCCTTCGCGGTCGGCCTGGCGGCTCATGGCCAGGTACATGCCGACTTCGGTGGCCTCCCCCATAAAATGGGCGTTGAGGTCTTTTCTCATTTCTTCACTGGTGTTTTTGGCCACACCGAGGACGTGTTCGGTTACAAACGTCAGGCCGGCGCTTTCGTCCAACACGTTCCATTCAACCAATTGTTTGCATTGGGGACATCTTTCGGGAGCGGTTTCGCCTTCGTGTACATATCCACAAATCGGGCATACAAATTTTTTTGCCATAATGATACTCTGTTAAAAATTTAATCGCAAATATACGATTTTTTTTGAGAATCATTCCTTCAATAAGGTGTTTTTGCGTTTTTTGTGGAAAACTTGTTCAGAAAAGTTACCGGTTGTTTCATTTCGGTTCGTTTTAGGGTTGGGGGCGAGCCCGAAAAATCGTTTTCACATTATTTCGCGAATCGGCCAATTCGGACCTTTTTTGCTACGCATCCAATACGCAAAAACTCACATTTCGACGCGAAAGTGCTGCGCATGGGTGCAACCATATTGTTATTTTCTTAATTTTGTCGGTGTCCTTAATAAAGTGGGATTAAATCAAAAACCTTATATCAAAACCTATGAAAACAAAATCCATTTTGCTGTTATTCACAGCACTGTTGATGTCCGTGTCTTGCTTTGCGGCAAGCATCGAACAGGTCGGCGGAAGCATCCGTCTGAATTTTGAGAACCCTGGAGGCAGAACCTTCACCATCCAACGTTCGACGGGTAGATTTTCGCAATTCAACAACATTGGCACTTCTGCCGGTACGAATTACACCGACAACGGAGCCAATGGAAACCCCTACCAATATTACTATCGCGTAGTGGATAACGGAAATGTGCTTTACACCTTATCTTTGGAAACCCAAATGTTCGGTGACAATGTGTATTTCTACCACCCGTCCGACGATCAGGCCCAAATCGGTCAGGAAATGAAGGCGATTCACGACCAGATGTTCCACGACCAGTTTAGTGAAAACCGTTATTCGTTCTATTTCCACCCGGGCAAATACCTCAACACCGGCGATATCTATGTGGCCTATTACATGTCGGTGGCAGGTTTGGGCAAACTGCCGTATGACACCGAGTTGTTCTATCTGACCACTCCCGCTCCGTTGGCTGAAAACAACGCCACCTGTACGTTCTGGCGTTCGGCAGAGAACTTCCAGGTAACCGCTACCGACGGTGGCAACGCCGTGATGGCCTGGGGTGTGTCGCAAGCGGCACCTTTCCGTCGTATCGTGATGGAACGTCCCTGCCAGTTCGACTATTGGGCAGGATGGGCCAGTGGCGGTTTCGCTTCTGACTGCTATTTCGCCCGCGACGCCGGTTCGTATTCGCAACAACAGTTCTATCTGCGTAACTGCTACATGCAAAACGGTATCGGCCGTTATCAAGGCGGCTGGAACTGGGCCATGCAGGGCATCGAGTTCGGTAATGGCACCAATATCGGCGCAAACAGCGACAACTGGGAGCCGAACAATAACGAACGTGGTTGGGGCAATGTCAGCCGCGAGGAAACCACTCCGGTGATCCGCGAAAAACCCTTCTTGTATTTTGATACCCAAACCAACCGCTTCAAAGTGTTCCGTCCCGCTTTGCGCGAGGCCAACTCCAAAGGTGTGTCCTACACCAAAACCAATATGGGTGCCGGTGATGTTTATGACGTGCTCAACGACTTCTATATCGCCAAACCGGGTGTGACCGCCGCTACCCTCAATGCTCAGTTGAACGCCGGCAAACACCTGTTCTTTACTCCTGGCCAGTATGTGCTCGAAGGCCCGATCGTAGTGAACCGCGCCAACACCATCCTGCTGGGTACCGGTTATGCAACGCTGATTCCGGGTGCAACCTGCGGCTCGTCGGCAGTGATTGTCGGAGATGTCGATGGTGTCACCGTTGCCAGCCTTTTGTTCGATACGTTCTATAGTTCCGAAAACCTCCTGCGTGTAGGTCCCAACAAATCGAATGTACGCCATACGAACAATCCGACCCTTCTGGCCGACTTGTTCTTCCGTATCGGTGGTTTCAAACCCTGGGATGTGAACGTGTCGGTTGCCTTGAAAATCAATAGCAACGATGTTATCGGTGACCACTTCTGGATTTGGCGTGCCGACCACGGCGACGGTGTAGGTTGGGATCACAACACCTGTAACAACGGTATTGTGGTGGAAGGCAACTACGTTACCGTATATGGTTTGCACAACGAGCACTTCCAACAGTATCAGGCTTTGTGGAAGGGCGAAGACGGCCGCTGCTACTTCTTGCAGTGCGAAACTCCCTACGACGTTTTGGACCAGGACGACTACCAGAGCCACAGCGGCAACCGCAACGGTTTCTCCGCCTATAAAGTGGGTCCGGACGTTCAACGTCACTACGCTTCCATGTTTGGTATCTACGACGTGTTCATCTATACGCAAGGCGCACGTATCCAAATCAAGAACTCGATTGAAGTGCCCAAACGTCCGGGTGTGTGGGTACACCACGCTTGCAACGTCAATATTTCCGGTACGATGGGTGGTTTCGACCGCATCATCAACGATACGGTTCCCAGTACCTATTATACGACCAACCAAGGCCAACGCCGCCACATCGTGAACTACCGTTACACCCATTACGAAGAGGATGAGCCCCTGCCGGCCGACGAAGACGGTAGCGAAGGTTCGGAAACTCCCGAATGGGACGACCTGACCGAAGTTCCCGAAGCTCAAGCTGCCGGTTCTGAAATCGAAATCTTCCCCAACCCGACGGCTGGCATCATCCATGTGCTGGTTCCGGGTGAAGAAGTGGCCGAAGTGTCGGTGTTCAACCTGTCGGGCCGTCAGCTGATGACGACCACCAGCGACAAACTCATCAACCTGAGCCGTCTGGAACCCGGTACGTACATCGTGAAGGTTATCCGCGAATCGGCTTCGGAAAGCTTCAAGGTGGTGAAAATGTAATTTGAATCAGCCATGATGAAACGCATTTCAGCTTATCTTTTGTTGGCGATGACGATTTTGCTTTCGGCCTGTGGCCAACCACAGAAAAAATCCTTGGTCGTTTACTTCTCGGCAACGGGCGTGACCAAGGCTGCCGCGGGGCAGATAGCCCAAGCGACCGGTGCCGATCTGATGGAGATTGTTCCAGCCCAGCTCTATACGGCCGAGGACTTGGATTGGCGAATTCCTGATTCGCGCAATCAGGTGGAGGAGCACGACCGTAGCTGCCGTCCGGCCATCCAACCTATGGACATCGACTGGGCCTTGTACGACACCGTTTATATCGGTTATCCGATTTGGGCCAGCGAGGCGCCGCGTGTCATCAATACCTTTGTCGAGTCGGCCGATTTGTCAGGGAAGGTCCTGAAACCTTTCTGCACTTCGGGCATGACGCCGGTAGAGCCTTCGGTCGAAGCCTTGCGCACCAGCTATCCTACCTTGAACTGGCAGGACGGTTTGCGGATGAACGAGGTGGACGAAGCGACACTCAACCGGTTTATAGGGAAGGAGTGAATTCCGTCGATACGGATGAAATGTATAAATTCGTGTAAATAGTGAAGCGGCCAAAGCCGTTTCTGAGCAAAGGCGAGCCCGTTTGGCTTGCCTTTGTTTTTGCCTGTTCATTTCACTTGGAATACTACACATCCGACACGCACCTACTACATTATACAAAAAAGCACTTCATCCCTTCACATTGTTGAGGAATTTCACTACATTTGCCTTGTTGCTTTTAAAGCGAATATTTACCAATTTAAATCAAAATACATGAAAAAGTTAAAGCTCTTCGGAACAGCCCTTCTCGCTTGGCTGTTTGTCGCTTTCGAATCGCAGGCCGCCTACGAGTTGGTGTGGTCGGACGAATTCGACTGTGACTATCTCAACACTTCGGTGTGGACGTATGAAACCGGTGGCGGTGGCTGGGGTAATGGCGAAAGCCAGTATTACACCAACCGGACTGACAATGCCAGTGTCGCCAACGGTATTCTTACCATTACCGGCAAACGCGAAAACTACAACGGCTCCAATTTCACTTCGGCGCGTATCATTTCGCGTAACAAAGTGATGTGTAAGTATGGTAAAATCGAGGCCTTGATCAAGGCGCCCGCTTACACTTCGGGTGTGTGGCCCGCTTTCTGGATGTTGGGTACCGCTCACGGCGGCAACTGGCCCTATTGCGGTGAGATCGACATTCTCGAAATGATGTGTAACAACGACGCCACCTCCGGCAACCGTGCACTGAACACCTACCACTGGAACTACCAGGGTATCAATGGCGGCTATGCCCACGGCGAATGGGGCCAAAACTACCAGTACAACGAGCAGTTGGGCGCCCGCTGGCGTATCTACGGCTTGGAGTGGACCCCCCAACACATGGTGGGCTATGTGGCCGATGCCGATGGCAGCAACAAGCACTACATGGCCGATATGGGTCTTCAGGATGCTTCTGACGGCAACGGTCTGTCGGCTTTCCGCGACTATGAGTTCTACATTATTATGAATATCGCCTTGGGCGGTACATACGTAGGCCAAATCCCCAACAATTTCCAACAATGTACCATGCAGGTCGATTGGGTGCGTATCTATCAGGACCGTGCAACTTATCCGACTTCGACCCTCACCAACAACAGCGCCGCTTGCGGCAATGTTCCTGGAATTAACACCGATTATGTGAAGGTGTTCCGCGACGAACCCCTCAACGGTTCGGTAATGGACTGGAGCTCGGCTCCCTTCTATATTTGGGAGAACACGATGACGGGTGCCAGTGAGGCTGCCGCCGAAGGAGAAAACTGCATGTCGATGAAAGTCGGCACTGCCGGTTGGTATGGTGCCGGTTTCGCCTATTCGGGCAGCGCCCTGGATTATCGCAACCTGAAGGATTATACCTTGCACTTCCGCTTGAAAACGAGCAACACCAATGCGTTTACGCTGACGGTAGGCGACAAGGCCATCCAATTTACGCCGACGGCTGCCAACCAATGGCGCGAATACAATATTCCGGTAACGCAGTTCAACCCGACGTTGGGTGTCGATGCCAGCTTCGTTCCCCTGTCGTTCAACCAGGGCAACAACGAGGCGAATATGAACGGACGTACCTTTGCTTGGGACGACATCTACTTCTACAAACCGGGCGGTAGCAACGTGGCCAACCTGGTGGTTAACGATGCTGTCAGCCAAATCAAACGTAAGAATGGTACGACGACGATGACCATCAGCGGTAGCCACCTCAATGGCAATGTGACCCTGACTTCGTCGAACCCCGCCTTCGTATTGTCGAAGACGACGATTGCTCCTCAAAACGGCACGGTTAACGAAACCATCACCGTTACTTATACGGGCACGACGACCGCCAACTCGGTGATCACTGCCACCTGCAATGGGGTAGAGGCTCAAGGCCGTGTATTCTCGTACTTCTCCGGCATTCCGCAAATCGACGCCGACTATGTGGTGCTGATGAGCGACCGCGACTTCAACGGTTCGGTACTGAACTGGGGTGCATCCGACTTCAATATCTGGTACACCGACTACGAAAACCCGCCTCAAGCAACCATGACGGTGGTCAACAACGTGAACGCCTTTGAAGGTGACGGTTGCATCGCTTTGCAAGTAGGTAACAAGGGCTGGTACGGTTCGGGTTATGTGGTGAACCAACAGTTGGATTACGCCAACCTGAACAACTACAAGCTGCACTTTGCTTACTATTCGAGCAGCAACCAACCGTTCAACGTGACCGTTGCCGGTGCTGCGATAACGATTACCCCGACCCGTACCAATGCTTGGGTGGAATACGAAGTTCCGCTTTCGTCGCTCTACCTGCAGTTGGGTGAGGCCAGCTCGTTCCAACCGTTCTCCTTCATGCAAGGTACGGGCGAGAATGTTCAGGCCGGACGTATCCTGGCTTTCGATGACATTTATTTCTACATCGAAGGTGGTTCGGGTATCCCCAATATCGCCATGGGTACTCCGTGGACCATTGACCAACAAAACGGCACGGCCGAGTTCAAACTCAGCGGCAGCCACTTGAACGGCAACATCACCCTGACTTCGTCGAACCCCGACTTCGTGTTGTCGAAGACGACCTTCACGCCGGTGAACGGTCTTGTGAACGAAACCGTTTACGTAACCTATACCAATTCGGTGGTGGGCAGCAGTAAGATCAAAGCCCGCTGCGGTGAGTTGGAGCAGACGGTGACGGCTACGGCTCTCGGTACTTCGACCCGTTCGTCGTGCGCTCAAACCACGACCTTCGGAAAAGGCACGCCGTATATGGCTCACACTTGGGATTGGGTACAACTGAACAACTACGTTTACAATGTCAACGGCAACTCGATGACGGTTACCCTCAACCACGAGACGACCACGATGTGGCAGGCTCAGTTCCAGATGGTTCCGGCCAATACCATTGCCTTGACTCAGGGAAACACTTACACGGTGAAAGCCGCCATCCTGTTGAACAAGGCCAACAACGTAACCGTTAAGGTGGTTCAAAAGGGACAGGACGATCCGTACCTGATTCAGGAGACCGTAAGCATTCCTGCCGGTCAGCTCTACATGTTCGAAAAATCGGCTCAAGCTGGTGCCGGTTTGACGGATGTACAGATCATCTTCGACTTCGGTGGCAACGAAAACGGTTTGCAAGTACAGGTGTTCAATGTCGAAATTGGCGAGACCTCTTGCTACGACGCACTGGAGCCCGGCGACGACCCGATCATTCCTGATCCGGATCCCGACGAAGAAAATCCGTCGCGCCCCGGCACGATCAGTGCGGTTGCTGGCGAAACCACCTTGGCTTTGACCTGGGGTGCTTCGACCGACAATGTGGGCGTAGCCGGTTACAACATCTATGTGAACGGTGCGAAAGTGGGAACCTCTTACGGCGCCTCTTATACGGTAACCGGTCTGCAAGCCACGACCACTTACCAAATCGCTGTAGAAGCCTTCGATGCCGCTGGTAACACGTCCACCCGTCGTAACGGCACCTTCACGACTACCGAGCACGTACAGGAACCGTGTCACAACACCTTTACCAATATCACCGGTTCGCGTAACGTGG
>JAGCZK010000079.1 GCA_017960065.1 Paludibacteraceae bacterium | reverse complement strand
CATGACCGCTATTTTCTCGACCGGGTCTGCTCGGATAACCTCGAAATCGAATACCTCGGTTTTGACCGCTTCAAATGCAATTACAGCTACTACCTCGAAAAACGCGCCGAACGCCTGGAACAGCAGCGAGCCGAGCAGCGTCATGCCGCCAATCTCTACCGCAAGGAGCTCGATTGGATGCGCCGCCAGCCGCAGGCCCGGGCGTCCAAGGCCAAAAGCCGGATCGACGATTTCTACGCCCTCGAGCAGAAGGTGAAACAAAAGCAGCAGGAACGCAACCTGCGGCTCGAGGTCAAGTCCACCTATATCGGCTCCAAAATTTTTGAGGCGCGCTATGTGAGCAAGTCGTTCGGCGACAAAGTTATTCTCAAAGATTTTTACTACAATTTCGCCCGTTACGAAAAACTGGGTATCGTCGGCCGCAACGGCACCGGCAAATCGACCTTTGTCAAGTTGCTGTTGGGACTCGAAAAACCCGATTCGGGCGATTTCGATATCGGCGAAACGGTGCGGTTCGGCTATTACAGCCAGGAGGGGATATGTCGCGAAGACGGCAAGAAAGTGATTGATGTGGTGCGCGACATCGCGGAGCAGATCGACTTGGGGGGCGGCCGCAAGCTGACGGCCGGCCAGCTGCTGCAGCATTTTCTGTTTACTCCGGCCCGTCAGCACGACTATGTCGAGAAACTCAGCGGAGGCGAACGCCGGCGGCTGTATTTGTGCACGGTGCTGATGCGCAATCCCAATTTTTTGGTGCTCGACGAACCGACCAACGATCTCGACATCGTCACCCTCAATATCCTCGAAGACTACCTGCAACAGTTTAAGGGCTGCGTCATCGTGGTGTCGCACGACCGCTATTTCATGGATAAAATTGTCGATCACCTGCTGGTGTTCAACGGCGACGGCGAGGTGCAGGATTTTCCGGGCAACTATACCGATTTCCGCCTTTGGCGTGAGATGCAGGACAAGCAACCGGCCGAAAGCGCCAAACAGGCCGTTCCGGCGGCTGACAGCCGCCCCCGTCGCGAGCGGGCGCGCCGGCTGACCTACGCCGAGCAAAAGGAAATGGCTGCGCTCGAGCAGGAGATTGAGGCACTCGAGGCCGAGAAGAAAGCCTTGGAAGAAGACTTTGCCTCCGGCGCGCTCGGCCACGAGGACTTGATGGCCAAGTCGGCCCGCATCTCCGAGTTGCTGCCCCTGCTCGACGAAAAATCCACCCGCTGGCTCGAACTGAGCGAAATCGGGTCGTAAACCTTTAGGCGTATGATTCGTCAAAATGAGCAATTATAACAAATCGCAATATGAAAAAAACACTTCTTCTTACGGCCGCCTGTGTTTGCGGCTTCTGCCTGACGGCTGCTGCCGCCGACAGCATTAAGGTGAGTACAAAGGTCAACGAGGCCTTGGTGTATCGCAGCGGTGCCATGCTGTATCGCGACGGCACGGTGAACTTGCCCAAGGGTACGGTCGAATTGCATTTCGACGACATCGCCCGCAACGTTGACGCTTCGACGGTGCGCGTGTATATCGGCGACGACAAGGTGATTACGTCATCGGTCAAGTGCGAAACCAAATGGATTGAAGACCCGGCGACGCTGGTCAAACTGGCCGATGCCGAGAAGCGGCTCCGTCGGGTGGAAGATTCGATTGCGATGGTCAAAGCCCAACTCGAAGTTTGCCAGAGCCGCAAAAGCCTGGTATTGGAAAACAAGAAGATGGGCGGCAACCAGGGCGTGAGCATTGCCGAACTGCAGCGGATGTCGCAGTTCTTTCAGCAAGAACTGACCGCTCTCACCGAAACCGAACTCAAACTCTCGGCGGTGGTCAAAGACAAGGAAACCCGTCAGAAAAAATATGCCGATGAGGTGAAATCCCTTAAAAATTCGCTGAAGCGCTACACCAACCATGTGCGCGTAGTCGTGGTGTCGCCGGTGGCCAAAACCAAGGTGCCTGTGCGACTGGAATTTTTGGCTCAGGACGTGTGGTGGTCTCCCCAGTACGAAGTGCGTGTAGGGGCGCCCACCGAACCGCTGAAGTTGATATACAACGCCCAATTGCGTCAAAAAACCGGCAACGACTGGCACAACGTGCATTTGAAGCTGACGACGGGCAATCCGACCCTCAACAATAACAAGCCGGTGTTCAACAAAATTGTGATTCCCCAGCAGGTGGCACCGTTGCGCAAGACGGTGGCCAACCGCTCGTTGGCGAAGTCTGCGGTGGTCGAATTTGTGGCGGTTGAGGAAGACTCCGATGCGTTGGATATCGATTTTTCCACCACGATTAACGACAGTTCGGTGGGGACCGAGTTCGATATTTCGCTGCCGTACGACATCCCGTCCGGGACGGACGAACACCGGGTCGAAATGCTGAACTATGAGATCGACGCCAAATACGAGTACCTGGTGATGCCGCGTCAGAGCAAGGAAGTGTGGCTGTCGGCGCTGATTCCCGACTATACCGGCTATGCCCTTCAGCCCGGCAACGCCTCGCTGTTTGTGGGCAATGTGTTCCAAGGCGACGTCTATCTCGACCCGACCACAATGAGCGATACGCTGAACCTGTCGGTCGGCCGCGACAAAGACGTGCTTGTCAGCCGCAACGAGGTGCAGAACTACACGGTTCGCCGTACGGTCGGCTCCAATGTCAAAGTGCAGAAATGTTACGACATTGTGCTCAAAAACAACAAGAAGTCGGCGGTTACTCTGAAGGTGGTCGATCAGATTCCGGTAAGCAACGACAGCAACGTCGATGTCAAACTGGTGCAGGCCGAAGGGGCTGCGCTCGATGCCAAGACCGGCATGCTGACCTGGAACCTGACGCTGGCTCCGGGCGAAAGCAAGACCCTGCGTTTGCAGTACGAAGTCAAATACCCCAAGACGATGGGGTATCTGAACGTGGAGTAGCCCTTATTTCCGCTTGTCGAAGCGCAGGTGTGCCCTAACCGGAAGGTGGTCCGACGGATAGGTGGTATGCCCCAACTTGGCCGTGTCGGCCTCGTAGCTGCCAACGTGCACGCCCGGCGAGCAGAACAGGTAGTCGATGCGTTTGGGGTAAGGGTCGTGCGCGGTGTTGTAGAGCCCCGTGTAGGTATAGCCCAACCCCTCGTACATTCGGGCGCCCGTTTCCGGGTTGAGGGGCTCGTAGCCGCTGCCGATCAGGGTGTCGGCGCATAAAAACGCATCCTGCCATTGGGCGGCAAACAAGGCGTAAGCGGGCTCCGACGGCTCGCAGTTCAAGTCGCCCGACAACACAAAAGGCAAGTCGCCTGCGATGGACCGGATTTGGTCGATGGCAATGGCGGCTTGTCGTGTTCTTGTACGGATGCCCGTTGCGGTAATGGGGTGGTCGAGGTGCGTGGCGAAAAAGTAGAATTCGCGTCCGTTTTGCAAGTCTTTCAACCGGGCCCAGACGACTAACCGGGTATAGGCCGAGCTGTCGAGTTTGGAAGGCTCGTTGGGAGTTGTGCTCAAAAAGAAGCGGCCGTGACGGCTACATTCGAAGCGGCTGCGGCGATAGACCAGGCCCGTTTGCTCGCCTTTCGAGCCTTCGCCCTCCAAGAGGCCGTTGTCGCGGCCGTAGCCAATGTAGCGGTAGTCTTGCGCCTCCATGGCTCCGATAAATTCGGCGGCTTGCAGGTCGGTCACTTCCTCCAGTCCGCATACGTCGTAGTGCCGGAGCATGGCGAATACCTTGTCCTTGCGGTTGTTCCAGTGTTTGTCGCCGAGGTCGTAGTCGGTATAGACGCGGATGTTGTAGTTGCCTGCCCAAAAGGAGTGCAGGCGCGGGCTGCATGCGCAGGCGGCGCAGGCCAGCAGCACAACGGGAAGATAACGGTACAGGTGTTTCATGGCGTAATCCGGTTATAGCAGTCCTAAGTCCAGCTTGGCTTCTTCGCTCATCATGTCTTTGGTCCATTCCGGTTCAAAGATCAGGTTGACTTCCACCTTTTTGACCCCTTCGACGGATTCCACTTTTTCCTTGACGTCTTCCAAAATGAAGTCGGCCATGGGGCACGAGGGGGCGGTCATGGTCATGTCGATGGACACGTTTTGGTCGTCGTCCACGTCGATTTTATAGACGAGCCCCAAGTCATAGACGTTGACCGGAATTTCGGGGTCGAACACCGTGCGGAGCATTTTGATGATCGACTCTTCGGTGGAAAGGAATTCATTCATGGCTGGATTTTGTTAGGTAAATATCGGGTTTGAATGTTGGTCATCGCGCCCCACAGGCTGGCGGCCGCTTCGGGGTTGAGCCGCTCCATCTCTTGCAGGATGGCGCGGATATTGTGCCGGTTCGAAACGGTTTCGTAGGGGCAGTTCTTGATTTGTTTCGGGTATTGGCGGATTTGCGCCATGGCCCGAAGTTCGTGCTCGCGGACCAGACAGAGCGGACGGATGATGTCCACGTCGAGCTTGTCGGTTTCGAGCAGGGGCGGCATCGTCGAAAAGGCGCCCTGAAAACAGAGGTTCATCAGCAAGGTTTCCAAGATGTCGTCTTGGTGGTGGCCCAGGGCGATTTTGTTGCAGTGCAGGTCGCGTGCCGCTTCGAACAGGATTTTGCGGCGGTTCCAGGCGCACAAAAAGCAAGGGCCCCGTTGCGGGTCGGTGTCGGGGTCGAACGATCCGACGCGGTGCTCAAAGCCTACCCCCCACGAGGCGCAATAGCGCTGCAGGTAGTCGGTGTCGGCCTGGTAGGGCACGTTCGACATGCTGACGTGTACGGCCGTCACTTCAAACTTGGGTTTGAAGATGCGTGCCCGGCTGGCCAGCACTTCGACCAGGGCCAGCGAGTCTTTGCCGCCCGACAGTCCGATGAGGATACGGTCGCCGTCTTGGATGAGGCCGTAGTCTTTCATGGCTTTGCCTGCCCGGCTGTGAATGCGGTGCAGCAGTTTGTCGTTGTCGGAGAGTTTGGGCATCGGTACGATTTTGTTGCAAAATTAGTGATTATTTGCTTGAATTTCCGCCAACGCTCATCTTTTTGTCGCAGATATTACGATTTTGTTACATTTTAGGGGGTACATGGAAACTTTTACTGTAATGTAGTTTCCGTGTAACTTATTGATTGTTAACAAGTTTACAATTTTGTAAAATATTTTTCTGAAAAATCAACACCGGATTTCGACCAACGAACGCAAGTTTGCATTACTTTTGTGTCCGAAAAAAGCCTTGTGCATGGAATCTCCGGTAAGAACATCAATCCTCAAAACGGCCGAAACGCTTTTCGTGAAGTTCGGCATCCGCAGTGTGAGCATTGACGACATCTGCAAGGAAATCCAGATTTCCAAGAAAACCTTTTACACCGAATTTGAGCAGAAAGCCGATTTGGTGGCGGAGGTCTGCACCCGCATCGTCGGCAAGCAGAAATCGGAGAAGGAGCAGGCGCGTTTGGCCGAAATGACGAGCAATAACCCCATCGACGCCATCTTCAGCTACCGGCTTCCGCTGCAAAGCAAGGTGCATAAAAAGTACGCGGCCTTTTTGTACGATCTCAACAAATATTACCCCGAAATCCAGCAGCAGCGCCTCGAAGCCAAAACCGACGAGATCCGGCGGATGTTGGCCGGCTTTCTGCAAAGCGGGGTGGAGCAGGGCTGGTTCCGCAGCGACCTGAACATGGAGCTGATGGCCCAGTTCCTGACCAAGTGGCAGGGCATTACCTCCACGATGCTGCAAGAGCTCGAGCCCGACCAGATCCCGCCGTTCTTCGACATGCTGTCGGATGCGCTGGTGCGGATGGTCTGCAGCGAAAAAGGTATGGCGTATTATACCGAAAATTATTTGAGTAAACAGTAAACAGGATATGAAGAAGAGTTTGTTTTTGATGATGGCCGCCTGTCTGTCAGTGGTTGCGGCCGTGGCGCAGGACGCGTCGCCGGTGTCCGGTTTGTCGCTGAGTCTGCAGGAGGCGTCCGACTATGCGGTGGAACACAACCGCAATATTCAGAATGCCTCGTTG
>JAGCZK010000078.1 GCA_017960065.1 Paludibacteraceae bacterium | reverse complement strand
TCGAACGCATCAACCAAGAAGAAGACGCCAACTTCAGCATCCCCTCCGACCTCGCCGCGGCCCACCGCAACAACGAAGCCTACGGCCGGCGCAAAGCCAAAACCGGGCTGGTCTTCTACAACTACATCGGCTACGACGAGGCCCACCACCGCTACCTGCAAATCATCCAGCCCTACAACAACCGGGCGGAATGGAGCGTGAGCCACTGGCCCATCATGATCACCATCCTGTTCTTCTTTTTGTCGGGAGCCATCACCTGCGCCTTCGTCATGCACCGGTACGGAACGACCATCCAGAGCCTCAACAACCTGATTCGGAAAGTGGATTCGGGCGACCGGTTCAACTTTCCGGACGGCGAATTCAAGGAAATCAGCGAATACATCGTCGGGCAATACAAACACCTGAAAAAGACCGAAAACGCGCTCAACATGGAACGCGAGAAATTCAAAGCCCACCTGCGCATCTCCAAGCGCGGCATCGCCATCTTCTCGCCCCAGCGCAAAGAAATCCTTTCGAACGAACTGTTCATCCAATACATCAACCTCATTGCCGACAAACAGTGCCGCTACCCCGAGCGCGTGTTCGACATCCCGGAGTTTTACGAAATCATCGACTTTTTGGACGGCACCCAGCGCAACAACTCCGACGCCATGGAGTCGAAGACGATTCAAATCCACAAACGCGAATCGATCATCATCGTGCACTGCATCATGTTCCACGACAAGAGCTTTGAAATCACCGTCGAAGACGTCACCCAAAAGGAAGAACAAGCCCTGCTCAAGCGCCAGCTGACGCAAAACATTTCGCACGAGCTGAAGACCCCGGTCACCAGCATTCAGGGCTACATGGAAACCTTGCGCGACAACCCCGACATCGACGAAGAGAAAAAACGCTTCTTCATCGAACGCTGCTATGCCCAGTCGGTACGCCTCAGCTACCTGCTGCAAGACATTTCGACCCTCAACAAACTCGACGAAACCTCCGACATCTTCGCCAAGGAACCCGTCAACCTGCGCGAAATCATCGAAAGCGTACTTCAGGACGTGGCGCTCGAGTTGGAAGAAAAACACTTCAAGGTCGAGTGCGACCTGCCCGAAACGATGCTCATCGACGGCAACCAGTCGCTGCTGTACTCGATTTTCCGGAACCTGACCGACAACAGCCTCCACTACGCCGGCACGGACATCCTCATCAACATCTCGTGCTACCGCACCGACAACGAGTTTTACTACTTTTCGTTTGCCGACAACGGCGTAGGCATCGAAGAAACGCATTTGAGCCGCATCTTCGACCGCTTCTATCGGGTCGATAAAGGACGTTCGCGCAAACTGGGAGGTACCGGCCTCGGACTGGCGATTGTCAAAAACGCCATCATCTTCCATCAGGGACGCATCTCGGCCAAGCCCCATGCCGGAGGCGGCGTGGAGTTTCTGTTTACCCTGCGCAAAAAATCAACGGAGCAATAAGTCTTCGAGCAAGTCGAGGATACGTTCGACACTGGCCACCTCCACCCGCTCCTGCGGCGTGTGCGGATGCTGGATATTGGGGCCGAACGAAATCATGTCCATATCGGGATAAGTGCCGGCAATGATGCCACATTCCAAGCCGGCATGCACCAGACACACACGGGCATCGCGGCCCATCACCGCACGGTACGACTCGCGCGCCTTGGCCAACACGGGCGAATCCCAGTTGGGCTCCCAGCCTTCGTAGTCGCCCCAAAAGCGCACTTCGGCCCCGGCCAGCGAAAAGACACTCTCTATCATGGAACGCAGCTCGCCCTTCATCGAATAGAGCATGCTGCGGAACAGGAATTCGACACTGACGCAGTTGTCGGCCGTGGAGATGCAGCCCATGTTGCTCGAAGTCTCGACGGTTTGGGGCATCTGGGGCATAAAGCGGTAAGCCCCGTTGGGCACGGCCACCAGTGCGTTGATCAAGTCGTCCTGCACAAATTCGGGCAAAAGCGAAGCGGGCAGGTCGCAGTGTTCGAGTTGGAGGTACAAGTCCGTTTCGTCGGGATATTCGTTTTCGAAAATCTCCTGATAGTCCGACATCAGTTCGAAAAGGTCGTCTTCGCCGCCTTCGGGCACCGTAAAACAGATGCGCAACTCGCGCGGAACGGTATTGATCACATCGCCACCGTCGATCGACGCCAAACGGGCATCGTAGTCGCGCACCAGGGTTTTGAGCAAATGCGCCCCGAGCTTGATGGCGTTGGCGCGCGGCAGGTGAATGTCCATTCCCGAGTGTCCACCAAGCAAACCTTTGACCGTCAAGCAATAAGCCTCATCGCCATCAGGCACAGCCTCGGGCACATACCGAAACTTGCAGGTCGCCCGCATCGCCCCGCAACAGCCCACAATGAGTTCGTTTTCGTCTTCGGTGTCCAAATTGAGCAGCGTCCGACCGCGCAACTGCCCGGGTTTCAAGGCGAAGGCGCCGAGCATTCCCACCTCTTCGTCGGCCGTCATCAGGCACTCGAGCGCCGGGTGGCGCACCGAAGCATCGTCCATCACCGTCATCATGGCGGCAATGGCAATGCCGTTGTCGGCACCCAAGGTGGTGTCACGGGCATACATCCACCCGTCGGAAATATAGGTTTCGATCGGATCTTTGGAAAAATCATGCGATTTGCCGGGAGCCACCTGGGGCACCATGTCGATATGGCCCTGCAAAATCAGCGGCTCGCGGTCTTCCATGCCCGGGCTGGCCGGAACCTGCACCAACACACTGCCGCCATCGAGCAACTCGGCCCGAAAGCCGCGCTTCTTGGCAAAATCCAGCAAAAAGGCCGCCACCGCCCCGGTATGGTGCGAAGGGCGCGGCACCGCCGACAATGCGGCGAAATTTTTCCAAAACAACTCCTTATTCATAACATGAAGGTTCGTTTTCCCAGCATCTGACAAATGGCCTTACGGATTTCGGTCAGTTCCATCTGCCTTTTCATCAAGGCGTCCAATTCTTCTTCCGAAGCCGTAGCCTGCCAGGTATTGATTTCTGATTTCACTTGGTTGAGTTGGCACGACACCACGGCGTTCTGATACTCCAACAACAGATGATACACAATCTGCGAACGTTTCAGCTCGGGATTTTCATCCTGCGCCTCTTCGGTATCGATGGCATGGTTTCCCAAGATTTCCATCACAAAGTGCTGCAATTGCAAATCCGGATGGTTCACAAAATGCGATTCGACATCGCCCTCCACCCCGATCGCCTCTTCGTACACCCGGCGGGTACGCTCGTCCTGAAAAGGCATTTCGTTATCGTCAATCACCTGACTGATGTATTCGAGCGCATCCGTCTCGAACAATTCGCAATTCGGGGGCAGCACCTCGTTCGGACTCGCAGGCGTCAGCAACTTCCGCTCCGCATCCCACAGAAAATACAGCTTCTGACGGCCGTACTGGATCAGGGCCGAAAGCAGATTGCACTCCTGCCGGTATACCGGCGACTTGGGCGCTGCCGGAGCCGGTTGTTCTTCGGGTGCCGGTGCGACGGGCGTGGCGACATCGGCAGCCGGCTGCGGCGCGGATTGTTCAAGATGGGCCGCCACCTGCTGGCGCTTGCGCTGCTCGGCCACACGGGTATGGATATACTCCGACACGACCTTTTGCAGCGACACTTCGTTGGTATTGAGTTTGATGGAAAAACTTTTGATGTATTCCGAGCGCAAAATCTCATCAGGAATCACCGAAATACTTTGGGCAATCTGCCGAATCAGTTCGGTACGGCTGCGCGGGTCATCGCCCAACTCGGCTTGCAACAGCTGCATTTTGCACTGGATGGCCTCCACCTCGTGCTGGGTGAGGTAGGCGACAAACTCGTCGGCATTGTGCGATTGGGCGAACGAATCGGGGTCTTCGCCTTCGGGCCAAAGCACCACTTTGACATCCATCGCAGCGGCCAGCAACATGTCCATGGCCCGCAGTGTGGCATGAACACCCGCCGAGTCGCCGTCATAGAGCAGCGTCACCTTGCCGTTGGGGCCAATGACCTGCCGGATCAGGTTCACCTGTCCGTCGGTCAGTGCGGTGCCCGACGAGGCCACCACGTTTTTGACTCCGGCCTGGTACACCGAAATCACATCGGCATAGCCTTCGACCAGGTAACACTTCGACTCGATCCGCATCGTGCGATAGGCCTGGTACAGGCCGTAGAGCTCATGGCTTTTGCTGTAAATGTCCGATTCGGGCGAATTGACATACTTGGCGGTTTTGTCGTCTTTGACCAGCACGCGTCCGCCAAAGGCTACCGTCTTTCCGGTACGGGTATAGACGGGAAATATCGCCCGCCCGCGGAAACGGTCGATCAGGGTTCCGCGCTGGGACTGGGTCGAAAGACCGGTGGCCAGCAACATTTCCTTACGGAAGCCATCGGCCACCGCCTTCTTTGAAAAGTGGTCGAACGAATCGAGGCAGAAACCCAAGCCAAACGCTTTGATGGTTTCGTCGGAGAAGCCTCTCGAACGGAAGTACGAAAGCCCGACGGCCTTCCCTTCCGGATGATTCCAAAGGATATCCTGAAAATACTTGTTGGCGTATTCGTTGGCCGAAAACATGGCTTCGCGCTCCGACTCGGCTTCGCGGTCCTGGGCCGAAGACACCGTCTCCTTGACCTCGATGTTGTAACGCTTGGCCAGCAGGCGGATGGCTTCGGGGTAGCTCACCTTTTCAATTTCCATGATGAAATTGACCGGCCCGCCGCCTTTGCGGCAACCGAAACAATGGCAGTTGTTGCGTGCAGGCGAAACCGTAAAAGAGGGCGTTTTCTCATTGTGAAACGGGCACAATCCAAGCAGATTGGCGCCGCGCCGTTTGAGTGCCACATAATCGCCCACCACCTCCTCGATGCGGGCGGTGGCAAACACTCGGTCAATGGTTTCGCGCTCAATCATACGCCCTTATTTGCCGGTCAGCACGATCTCGTCTTGCACCGACGGAGTGTCGGCATCGACCACACGGATACGGTTCTTCCCTTTTTTGAGTTTCACTTGCCAGAAGGCCTGGCATTCGGCAACGGGCTGCACCCCTTGCGATTTGCCGTTGACAAACAGTTCCGCACGGCTGCCGTTGGAATAAATCTTGAGGGTTTGCAATCCGGCCGGACGTTCGCAGTAGCGGCGGCTGGTCAGATACACAAACCTTTCGTCCTTGTTCCAGTTGGCCTTGTACCAGTAAAACGCATCCTTGCGGACACTGCGGTCGAAGGTAATCAGGCCTTTGTCGTTGATGCCCGGTTGGCTGCCCTCGTTGCGACCGTCCGAGGCGAAATCAAATCCCGCCCACACCGAGGTGGACCACAAGAAGGGCCGTTCGAGCATCATCTTCCAATAAGCCTCGTGGAACAGGCTCTGGTATTCTTCGGGATGGTATTGGCCGCCTTCGGCCGGTTTCATGGCCGGATATTCGTGCTGGTGGATATTGGCGCCCACGCCGTATTCGCTGGTACCCATCGGCCGGTTGGGGAACAAGCCGTGCAGACGGTCCATTTCGGTACCGAAATGTTCGATGGTGTCGTAGTACCAACCGTCGTAGCGGTTGCACGAGAAGACATCGGAGATGTGGTTGGTCTGCCGTTCGGGGAACATGGCCGCCACCGTTGTCAGACGGTGCGTGTCTTCGGATTTGACCAGTTCGTTGAGCTCGCGCACCGTCTCGGTCGGATCGATACCGGGCTTGTAGTTGATTTCGTTGGAAAGCCCCCAACAGATAATCGACGGGTGATTGTATTGCTGACGCACCAGCTCGATCATGGCACTGACCGCATTGCGCCGGTAGGCCTTGTTCTGGCTTTCGTTGAGTCCGACACTGTTGACCGCCGGAATTTCGGCCCAGCAGGCAATGCCCAGGGTGTCGAGATAGGCGTAGGTGTAATCGCCGTGCTGGTAGTGCGACAGGCGGAAATAGTTCAGACCGGTTTCGCGCAAAAGGTCGATGGCCTCCTTACGGTCGGCATCGCTAACCGCACGCCCGTGGTCCTTTTTCTCTTCGTGCAGGCAAATACCGTAGAGCGGATACGACACGCCGTTGAGGAAGAAGCCCTTTTCGGGATCGACTTCGATCGAGCGCAGGCCCAGGGGCTCGCGGCTCGAATCCAAGAGTTTGTCGTGGCTGTCATAGAGTTCGGTCTCGACCGCATACAGGTACGGGTCGGCCTTGCCGTTCCAAAGATGCGGCTGCTCCAAGGTCAGCGGGTAGGACCATTCGGTCTCTTCCCAAGCCTGCAGGCGGACAGACTCGTCCAACGACCAGACCTCCTTGCCGTCGGCGGCTTTGATGCGCACCACCAGACGCACGTCTTGCGCTTCTTTGGAGGCATTGCGCAGTTGTGCCCGGTATTCCAGTTCGGCTTTCCCGGCCGAAACGCTGTTTTGAAGCACACGCACCGCAGGTTGCGCAATCCGTTGGTTCGGAATCCACTGGTTGTTCACCCGTGGATTGGGGTTGAGGTGCAGTTTTTCACAGACTACCCACTCCACCGGACGCGAAATGCCGCCGTAGAAGGTAAAGTCGGCACTCAAGGGCGGACACAGGATGTCCTCTTTGTTGCTGACCTCCAGTTCGATGGTATTGCCAGCGCCGTAACGGAGGATGTCGGTAAGCTCAAACATGAAGGCCGAATACCCGCCGACATGCTCGCCGACGCGTTCGCCATTGACACGCAAAATGGCCTGGGTGTTGGCCGCACCGACTTTGAGGTACACGGTTTTTCCTTCAAACGTGGCCGGAACGACCACCTGCTTGCTATACACAAACACATCGCGGACATAATTGCCGCCGCCGTCCTGGCCGTCTTGGGCATTCCAGGTATGGGGCAGGCTGACATTTTTGGTTTCGCCGGTCGAAAGCCGCTTCAACGTCCAGGTGCCATCGACAGGAAAGTGTTGGTATGCCCAGGCCGCAGCAGTGGCGCAAAGCAAAAGCAGGGTCAGTAGATTCTTTTTCATAGGTAGTTGATTTTAGGAGTTGGCTAAATGGAGGAACGCAGCCGGGTGCCACGCAAAAACTCTTCGATGCGCATGGCCTTCTTTCCGGCCATCTGCACTTCGAGCACCTTGACCCAGCCGTCGGTAACGGCAAAGCGCAGGTAACGCTTGCCATCGGAATCGAGCGTACCGGGCGCCAGCTGCTGGTCGGCCTTTTCGTAGGCCACTTCGAGCAGTTTGATGGTGGTTTGCTGGCCCTTGTCGTCGAGCACGTCGGCAAACGCCGCCGGGTACGGGCTCAGGCCGCGGACAAAATTGACCACATGCACTCCGGGTTGTTCCCAGCGCACACGGCAGTCATCCTTAAAGATTTTCGGGGCAGGCTTGATGGCCTTCGATTCGTCTTGCGGAATGGAGGTCATGTCTCCGGCTTCGAGCCGGTTGAGCGTACGCACCAGCACCTGCGAGCCCACATGCATGAGTTTGTCGTGCAAACTGCCCACATTGTCGGTCGGCAAAATCTCCACCGCCTCCTGCATCAGCAGGTTGCCCGTGTCAATTTCGTGCTTCAGCAGGAAGGTCGTGACACCGGTTCGGGTTTCGCCATTGATGATGGCCCAGTTGATGGGGGCGGCTCCACGGTACTCCGGCAGCAGTGAGGCGTGCAGGTTGAGTGTTCCCAGGCGCGGCATGTTCCACACCACCTCGGGCAACATCCGAAAGGCCACCACCACTTGCAGATCGGCATCCCAGGTTTTGAGGTCGATCAAAAAGTTTTCGTCGCGCAGTTTCGCCGGTTGCAAAAGCGGCAGGTCGTGTTCCTTGGCGAATTTCTTCACGGGCGACTCGAGCAGGCGGTGCCCCCGTCCGGCAGGTTTGTCGGGCATGGTAACCACTCCCACCACATTGAACCCTTCGTCCAACATGGCCTTCAGGGGTTCCACCGCAAAATCCGGGGTCCCCATGTAAACAATGCGCAGTTGCTTGTCAGAATCCATTATTCTTCCTTCTTGTTAAGCATTTCGAGCACTTCGTCGGTCACGTCGTAGCTCGGATCCGCATACAGCAGGTCGTCCAAAATGCCGACACCGGCCGAATTGCCGATAATGAACTGATAGCCTTTCTCCTCGTTATACACGCGGATGACCGAATCGATGGTGGCGCGCAGTTTCTGCTGCAGCTCGCCCTGCTTTTTCATCAGCTCGGCCGACAACTGGCCGTCCATTTCCTGCAACTCGCGCTGTTTTTTCATCAGGTCGTTGTAGGCGGCCTCGGCACGCTGGCGGTTCAAAAAGGCGTTGTTTTCGTATTTTTCCTGAAACTCGGCCTGGGCCTTCTGCAACTCCTGGGCTTTCTTCTCGATTTTGGATTTCGAGCGGTTTTCCTCGAGTTTCATCTGCTCCTCCATTTCGATATAGAGGTCGTATTTTTTCAGAAGCGTGTCTTTGTTGACAAACGCCAGCGGCAGGCTGCTGTCTTCCGACACAAGCGATTCGGCTTGCTTGCCAGCGCCTTTTTTACAACATCCGTTGGTCAGCACCAACACATACAACACAATGACAGCCACTCCGAGTACGCCACACAGCGCGTACATGATCCAGTTCTTTTTCATACTTTTTCGGTTACCGGCCCTTTCGGGCCCTGATTATTGATTATTAGTTTGTTTTTTAAATTCCGATTCCTGTAAGATTTCGCGACGGGCCTCGCGGTCTTGCGACTGCACGCAGCCGATGCCTTTTTTGCGCAAAGCGGCACTGCCCGACACATGCGTGTTGGGGAAACGTCCGTTTTTGGTGAAGAACACCCGGTAGCCCATCAGCAGCACCAGCGGCACCAACAGGACGGCAGCCAGCAGAAAGGTTGTCCAGAACAGTTTCATTTTGCGCCCAATGCGGCAGACAAAGCCTACATTGCGAATTGCAAATATACGAAGATTTTAGGAGTCTGTAGAATCTTTTTGTAAATTTGCGTCAATTTGTTGATAATTCCTATGAAGCCGACATCCGCCACCGTTTTGGAGATTTTTGAGGAAATCTGCCAAATACCCCGTCCTTCGAAACACGAAGAACAGATACGCCAATATTTGTTACAGTTCGCCAGCACCCACCAGTTGGCCGCACAAACCGACTCCGCCGGCAACGTGCTGATAACCAAGAACGGAAACACGCCCGGCATCTGCCTGCAGGCACACATGGACATGGTCTGCGAAAAAACGCCCGAAACCCGGCACGACTTTTTGAAAGACCCGATCCGGCATACGGTGGAAGACGGCTGGATGCACGCCTGCGGCACCACCCTCGGCGCCGACGACGGCATCGGGATGGCCTTGGCCCTGGCCGCGCTGCTCTCCGACAGCCCGCTCCGCCTCGAAGCCCTGTTTACCGTTGACGAAGAGACCGGACTTACGGGCGCCAACGCCCTGCAGGCGGGATGGATCCAGTCGCCGGTGCTCCTCAACCTCGACTCGGAAGAAGACGACGAATTCATCATCGGCTGCGCCGGAGGCTGCGAAACCGTCGCCCGATACACCGTCAAGCGCAGTCCGCTTCCTATCGGCATGTTCGGTGTCAAACTGAAAATCAAAGGATTGAGGGGAGGACACAGCGGCAGCGACATTCACCTGCACCGGGCCAACGCCCTGTTGCTGCTCAGCCGTTTCCTGCAGGCCGAAGCCCAGAAATTCGAAGTGCGCGTCGTTGCGCTGTCCGGTGGCAACCTGCACAACGCCATCGCCCGCGAAGCCGAGGCGTTCATCGCTGTTCCGATGCGGCAGAAAGAGCAGATTCGTATCGACTGGAATATTTACTGGAGTGAGCAGGAAGACCTTTGGCTGGCCGACGAACCGCAGATGCTGGGAGAGCTCGAAAGCGCCACGCTGCCCAACGAAGCCTTGGACGAAGCGCTCGGCCAAGCGCTCACCGATGCCTTGGCCGGCTGCCGGCACGGCGTGGTTGCCTGGAGCACGCAGCTGCCCGACATTGTCGAAACCTCGACCAACCTGGCCTCGGTCAAACCGCTGACGCTGACCGACGAGCCCGAAGACGGCTCAGAGGCCGTCACCCACGAGTTCATCGAGGTTTGCACCAGCCAGCGTTCGTCCGACGAGGCCGAACTCTCGCGACTGGCGTTCGAAATCTACGAGCACTTCAGTGCGCACGGCGCACAGCCCTATATTACCGGGAAGTATTCGGGATGGGCCCCCAACTTCGACTCGCCCCTGGTGAGTCAGGCCGTCGGAGCCTACTCCCGCCTGTTTGGCCAGGCCCCGGCCGTCAAGGTCATTCACGCCGGGCTCGAGTGCGGCGTGTTCCGCCAGATCATGCCCCAACTCGACATGCTTTCGGTCGGCCCCACCCTACGCGACGTGCACACGCCCTCGGAGCGGCTCAAAATCGAAAGCGTCGGCAAAATCTGGCGCCTCATCGGCGAACTTATTCAATATTCTTCCGCAACTGTTTGAGGTAGGCCTTCAGCGCCTCGGTGTCCTTGTGGTCGATGATTTCAATCAGCGACTTGAGCTGTTCGCGGATTTTGGCCACCTGCGCCGACGTGAAGGGGTTGAACAAGACCTCGGTGATCAGGTAGTCGTCTTCCGACAAGAAGCCGCGGGCAATGTCCATGTGTTTTTTGAAGGTCGTACCCGGCGCATCCTGATGCTTCATCACCGCCGCAAACGTCATGGTCGAGACGAAGGGGATGGACAGCGAGTAGGCAATCGTTTCGTCGTGCTGCAAAAAGGTGTATTCAAAGATGTTCAGGTGCAACGAATCGTACAGATCCTTGAAAAACAACTTGCCCATGTGGTCCGACTCGGCAATGATAATGGCGTTTTGCGAACTCAGGTTGTCGAGGTTGGCAAATGTCGGGCCGAACATCGGGTGCGTCGAAACGAAGCGGTGTCCGCACTGGGCGTAAAACTCGGGCAGACCGGTCTTTACCGAAGCGATATCCGACAAGATGCAGTCTTTGGGCAGGTAGGGCAACACTTCATGAAAGGCGTCAAAGGTGTGGTTCAGGCTCACACAGTTGATGAGCATTTCGGGAGCGAAGGCCTTGACCTCTTCGAGCGAAGTCATCCGCTGGGTGTTGAACACAAAACGCAAGCGCTCGGCCTGCTTGTCGAACAGGGCCACTTCGTGCTTCATACACAGCACGTCGGTCATAAAGGTGCCCATCTTGCCGGCACCCATAATCAGGATCTTCATCGTCTTATTTGTTTACAATTTCCAACTGCTGACGAACCGATTCGGCATGCACTGCCTCGAGGTAGGTCTTGACAAACTCGCCCGAGAGGCCCAGCGACTCGCCCAAAATCACCCGTTTCTGCATAATCTCGTCGTACCGTTCGGCCTGCAACACCTGTACGTTGTGCTCTTTTTTGTACGTACCGATTTCGCGGCTGACACGCATCCGCTTGGCCAGCATCTCGAGCAGGTCGTTGTCGATGGTGTCGATTTGCTTACGCAGTTCGGTCAGGTTTTCGGTCGTTTGCTTGGTATCGCGGATGACCAGCATGTTGAGGATGTATTCCAGAATCGCCGGCGTCACCTGTTGTGCGGCATCACTCCAGGCCTTGTCGGGATTGCAGTGCGATTCGATAATCAGGCCGTCGAAGCCCAGGTCCATGGCCTGTTGGCACAGCGGAGCGATCAGTTCGCGCTTGCCGCCGATGTGGCTGGGGTCGCAGATAATCGGCAGATTGGGCAGGCGGCGGCGAAGTTCGATAGGCAGGTTCCACTGCGGCTGGTTGCGGTAGATTTTCTTGTCGTAGGTGCTGAAGCCGCGGTGAATCACTCCCAAGCGCTTGATACCGGCATTGTTGAGACGTTCGAGGGCGCCAATCCACAACTCGATGTCGGGATTGACCGGATTCTTGACCAGCACCGGCACATCGACTCCTTTGAGGGCATCGGCGATTTCCTGCATGGCAAAGGGGTTGGCCGACGTGCGGGCCCCGATCCACAAAAGGTCGATATTATGTTTAAGCGCTTCATACACATGCTTTTCGGTAGCCACCTCGGTTGCCACATACATGCCCGTTTCGGCTTTGACGCGTTGCAACCACTGGAGACCTTCGACACCAATACCTTCGAATCCACCGGGTTTGGTACGGGGTTTCCAGATACCGGCTCTAAAAATTTTGACGTTGCGTTCGGCCAGCTGGGTGGCGGTTTCCATCACTTGTTCTTCGGTTTCAGCGCTGCAAGGGCCAGCGATGACAATGGGGCGTTTGGTATCCACGCCGGGCAATAAGATAGGTTCGATTTCCATAAGGGGTATCATTTATTTTTTTGATTGTTTACAGTTCCAATTGTTCGATCCGATGCAGCGCCTCGGTCAGTTTTTCGCGGGTGGCGCACAGCGAAATGCGGATGTAGCGGGCACCGTTGCTGCCAAAGATAAAGCCGGGTACCAGAAACACCTTGGCCTCGTGCAGCACCTTTTCGGTCAGGTCTTCGACATCGGCATACTTGTCGGGGATACGGCCCCACAAGAACATACCGGTCTGCTGAGGGTCGAAGGTGCAGCCCAACGTCCGCATAATCTGTTCGGCCACCTCGCGACGGCCGGCATACAGGCTGACGTTCATGTCCTCGTGCCACGACACCTCGTTGTGCAAGGCTGCGGCCGCTGCCAGCTGAACCGCGCGGAACATGCCCGAATCGACATTGCTCTTGACCTTGAGCACCCATTTGACAAACTCGGCGTTGGAGGCCAGCATCGCCACACGCCAGCCGGGCATGTTGTGGCTTTTGCTCATGGAGTTGAACTCGATGCAGCAGTCTTTGGCCCCGGGTACCGACAAGATGCTCAGGGGGTTGTGGTTGAGGATAAAGCTGTAGGGATTGTCGTGCACAATGACAATCTGGTGCTTTTTGGCGAAAGCCACCGCTTTTTCAAAAAGCTCGCGGGTGGCCGGAGCGCCCGTCGGCATGTTGGGATAATTCATCCACATCAGTTTCACCTTCGACAGGTCGGTATGTTCGAGCGCCTCGAAATCGGGTTGCCACTGGCGGTTTTCGAGCAGGTCGTAGTGCACCACTTCGGCTCCGAGCAAGCGGCTGAGCGAGGTGTACGTCGGATAGCCGGGATTGGGCACGAGCACCTGGTCGCCCGGGTTGACAAAGGCCAGCGTGACATGCAGGATGCCCTCTTTCGAGCCGATGAGCGGCTGGATTTCGGTTTTCGAATCCAACTCCACCCCGTACCACTTGCCGTAGAAATAGGCAAAGGCCTCGCGCAACTCGGGGATGCCCACATAGGGCTGATACCCGTGCACGTTCGCCCGCTGCGCCTCTTGGCAGAGGGTTTGGATGGTCGTTTCGGACGGGGGCATGTCGGGGCTTCCGATTCCCAGGCTAATCACGTTTTCTCCAATGGCGTTCATGGCCGCCACCTCTTTCAGCTTACGCGAAAAATAGTATTCGCTCACCGTCTCCAGTCGTTTTGCAGGTGCTATCATATCACTCCTTTATTCATCAAAAAATCCCGCTCTTTGCAGAACGGGATT